>SCRC01000036.1 GCA_004297945.1 Candidimonas sp.
TATCCAATTTACCGGCCGAATCACGCATGCAGATGGCTGGGCGGATATATTCTCTCGAGCAAATACTGCTAGTCATGCTACAGAAGAACGGCCTAGGATGGTTGCGGGACAGGGTTTGCCCAGAGAGGAAACTGGATAAGGCCGTGGATGCGATTATGGGCAGTCGTTGCGACGCCCCGGCAGAGTCCGTCAGAGAAGGCTTAGCCTCATACATCCGCGAGCTGGCCAGCCTGTACGATCCGTCGTTACTTGTACGCATGTAGGTCAAACGAATGCCGACACCATGTACATGGTGCCCACTATAACGTTGATCGAATGCCTAGTTTACAATGGCACCCACAAGGGGCGCCCCTACAAAAGCGTGACCGTAGCAGATGTAGCGGCAGCCCTCGTGGCTGCCATCTCCTCAACAATCACACCCTCCCCACCACCTCCGCCCCGCAGGCGACGAGTGCAAGGGCACATAATGAAACACTGAATAATTCTCCTCGCGCTTAAGCGCTTCAATCACCGCATGCCGGTCAATCTCCGGCGCGATCAACACGTAATACATATGCGCATTATGTTGGCAATCCGCAGGCACAATGGGCCGGCGCAGCAGCCCTTTGCGTTCAAGGGGTTCCAGCAGCCCATGGTAGTGGTCCCAGCTAGCCATACGCTCAGCCGTGATGCGCTCGGCTTCTTGCAATTGCGCCCACAGGAAGGCGGCCGTGAGCTCGCCGCCTTCGCCGGAAATCACGTTCTTGGTTTCATGAAAGCTGAACGCACCCAGATCGCCAATGCTATCCAGCAGCAGCGCAGCCATTTCCAGATGGTTCTATTCCACACATAATTGATAAAGTATTTGCGCGGCAGTGCGGTGACTCTATGTGTTGCCAGTGTCGCTGCGCTTGCCTTGGCTATCATACGGACGAGGTTCGACCGCATCGTCTGTATGACATCCCTGACCGTGAAAGCTGACCCAAGAAACAAGTCGCCCAACCGTCGCGGGTAACGCGATTTTCACCTCTATTCTTGGTGTCTTTCTATCGGTCGCCGTCGGTGCACTGTTTGATATTTCGCGCTACCAGTACCGTTTCATGTTCTCTGCTATTTGACTCTTGCCTCCGCTTCTGGCCGGTCAAACTCCTCCAGGCAGGACTGCCGACAGTGATTACGCCATAGGGAAAAAAATGGGGCAAAAGCGAAGTTTACAGAATGGCTTAAAACGGGCGCAACCGATCAAAAATCATTCGGGCTTAGAGCCACCTCGTGGCCATAGCTGCGCGGCGTGCAGCACGTTCAAAATCACCACGTCCGTGCCGTCCAGCTCGTACACCACAATGAAGTTAGGTCGTACCACCATTTCCCGCGTACCCTTGACTCTGCCAGGCTTATACAGGGTAGGGTGGTTCAGCAGCGCGTCGGTCTCATTTAGCCGCATGCGCCCGTAGCGCCTCACGCCGCTTGGCAAAATCGGCCTTGACTTGATCATTCGGAATACTTGGGCGGGGATCGTCGCGGCTGGCCTGTACCCGGCCCCGGAACCATTCATCATAAGCGGCGGCGTCATGGGCGCGTTTCATGCGCTCGGAGGCATCCGGGCGTTTGGGCGTCGAATCGGTCAACGACTCGGCCGTGTAGTTTGCGGCGTCCACCTGGTAACGATGCAGGCCCATGTCTTTTAAGTAGTTGGCCAGGGTTTCGAACCGTCGCCACACGCGCACCGGCCCGCGCTTGGCCGCAATGGCCCGTTCGGTCGTGCCGTACTGGATGACAACGCCCCACCCTCCAGGTTGGCCGATGACGGTCGCCCCACGTACCGCCCCCGCTTCGACCAGGCGCGTTAGGGTATGGTGGTCGATGGTTTCAGAGGTAGCCATAAAGCACCTTTTGAGTGATTGAATAATAAGTAGTATTGTACCCAATCAATAGATAATCGGGAATAGGACAATAGGCAATCCGCATTGAAAGCCCTTGATGTTGCAAATTGTGGATACTGTTTTGATTGCTGGTCTGGCACCCACAAGGAGTGCCGCTACATTAGACGAGGATATGGCAGTCACAAGGGCTGCCGCTACCAGAAACACTGTCACAGCAGCTTGCGTAGTTCGGTGCTGGAAACGTCGTCTATACGCCGGAAGGCGGGGGCAATTCGTTCGATCTGTTCGTGAGAGACGCCAAAGGCTTCAAAATGCAATTTCCATTCACGAACGATTCGCCACATGTGGTCGATGATTCGCAGAGCATCTGCACCCAGCAAGCCAAAACGTTCTTTGGCTGCATAAGCGTTATCCAGATCGGCAAGCCGACCCCTGGGACCCACGCCGAGATGCAAAAAGCGCTCGCTGGCCACACTAGCTCTGGGCATGACGTCGTACAGCGGGCTGAGCCGCCAGCCATGCGCGGCGATGTCCCATAGGAAAGCATGGTTGCGCAAATGGTCGTCATCGTTACTGACCAGAATATTGAACACCATACGGCCGTAAAGCTCTTCGATATCGGCTTTGAGATGGGTCGCCGCAGCGTAGCGCCGCATTGCACCTACGATGTCCATGTAACTCATACTGGGTGAATCCAGCTCGTTGCAAGCGAGCAGCGTCGAGGCGCTGACCATGTGATGCCGGATTTCGAGGGGGGTGTCAGCACGGGTCCATGTTCGGTCGAAGCGGTGGATTAGCAGCGCATTCTTGTTTTGTATCTGAAGCAAGCGTGCCTCGGGAACGGTCAGCCCAGCCAACCGTGCAAGCTGTAAGGTCGCGTGTTCGATCATCGGCACGTCAAGCCGATGGTCATTGTTGCTGGCGAACTTGGCCAGCCATAAGCGCTGATCGTCGTCACGCACACTGACTTTCGGCCGCATGCCACCCAAGCCACTGCCTGCCACGAAAATTTCAGCCAGACTTTCGGGAATAGGTAGACCGGCCTCGATTCGCTCGGCCGCTTCCATTAGGTAAGCCAGGGAGTGAATGGACCCGCGCGCAGTGCTGGCGGGAGCTGTCAACGATTCGCGCACATCCAGCGCACCGACGCGTTCGCTGCCAGCCTCAAGGAGATACGTGGATTCGGGAAGACTGTTGGCGGGCACCTGATGCCGGGATTCGATGACACGGCGTCCCCAAGCGTCCAGCGTGGCATCGCGTACCCCTCCAAAAAATGTTAGTCCATTGGGCGGCACCAGAAGTTTTGCGCGCACTGCACTCTTGTCTCGCAAGCTGAGTCCGACAGGATCGATTTCAAGCGCGCTGGGCCGTTCCAGGTAACGCTGGCCGTAGGCGAACGTGGATGCGACCAATTCCCTGCCCTGCTCAGTCAAGTCCAGTTTGCCGGCTGGCAAAAAGCCGCCGCCTACATGCGCAAACACGAACAACGAGCGGTTGGATGCGGCGGCCATCAGAAATCCAGTTCTTTAAGTTCGTTGGCTGTGAGACCGCGTACACGCTGACGGCGTGAGCGTGCATCCAGCGCAAGTAGGGAGGGGTCATCGCCCGAGAGCAACTTGAGCAAGTTCATGCCCGGCGCAATAGCGTCGAGGTAGCGCATGAGTACGCCAAGGGCGACGCCCGGGTCACCCTTCTCGAGGCGCTGAGCAGTGGCCCGCGAGATGCCTGAACGCAGGGCGGCCTCGGATTGCTTGACCTGTCTGGCGTGACGCAAGCGCACCAGTGCCTCGCCCAGCTGGGCAACTTGCTTAAGCAAATTGGATGAGAGAGCAGCAGTTTGATTGATGCGCATGATTCTTAAAAGCAGCTATATATATATTAAAGACTCTTTTACGAATCATAGTGACCTTAAATGGAGTGCAAGTCAAGAGCCAATGACGCATGCCTTGGTTGGCGATGATTTTGGCAGCCACAAGGGCGACAGCCACGTTTGTAGCGGCAGCCCTTGTGGCTGCCATCTTGCTAAACTAAACCCTTTCCCACCCAACAACCACCCGCACCCACACTCCCAAAAACAAAAAAATGAAAATCCTAATCACCGGCGGCGCAGGTTTCATCGGCTCAGCGCTAATCCGCCACATTATCAGCAACACCCAAGATTCCGTCGTCAACGTCGACAAACTAACCTACGCCGGCAATCTGGAATCCCTGACTGCGGTGGCCAATAACCCACGCTACACCTTCGAACACATCGACATCTGCAACAGCCGGGAACTAGACCGTGTATTTCGCCAGCATCGGCCCGACGCCGTCATGCACCTGGCCGCCGAATCGCATGTGGACAGATCCATCGACGGCCCGGCGGAATTCATCCACACCAATATCGTGGGCACCTACACCTTGTTGCAAGCGGCTCGGTCGTATTGGCAGGACCTGGAGGGCGCGCACAAAGCCGCCTTTCGCTTTCACCATATTTCTACCGACGAAGTGTTTGGCGACCTGGAAGACCCCGCTGCACTATTTACCGAAACCACGTCGTATGCACCCAGTTCGCCGTATTCGGCCAGCAAGGCCAGTTCGGACCATCTGGTGCGCGCCTGGCATCGCACCTACGGGCTGCCTACCCTAATTACCAACTGCTCAAACAACTACGGCCCGTATCACTTCCCGGAAAAGCTCATTCCGCTGATGATTCTTAATGCGCTGGAAGGCAAGCCTTTGCCGGTGTATGGCCAGGGCCAACAGGTGCGCGACTGGTTGTATGTGGAGGACCACGCGCGGGCGCTGTACACGGTAATTTCCAAAGGCAAGATAGGTGAAACCTATAATATCGGCGGCCATAATGAAAAGAAGAATATAGATGTCGTTCAGACGCTATGCGCTCTGCTGGAAGAGCTGGCCCCCAATAAGCCTGCGGGGGTCGCCCGCTACAGCGACCTGATCACCTATGTAAAGGACCGCCCGGGACATGACTTGAGGTACGCAATCGATGCAAGCAAAATCCAAAAGGAACTAGGCTGGACGCCGCAAGAAACCTTTGATACCGGCATTCGGAAAACCGTGCAGTGGTATCTGGATAACCAGGAATGGTGCCACCGCGTGCAAGATGGAAGCTACAGACGGGAACGGCTGGGCGCAGAAATTGTAGCGGCACCCCTTGTGGGTGCCATCAAACGTTAATGTTCTTGTAGCGACAGCCCTTGTGGTTGCCAACAATCACCAACATCCTCTCAAAACACCCATGGCTGGGCCAGTAACACATAACTATGTGTTACGCTTAAATATGTGTTACGGATACCGAGGGTTATCATGGCCAAAACCGTTAATTTCACCGGAGCAGTAGATCGCGAGCTGCTCAAGCGCGCCAAGATCATTGCGGCCAAATCCGATACCTCGGTCAATGCCTTATTCAATGCCGAATTGCGGCATCTGGTAGACACCTTTGAAGCGGCAGAGGCGTCTGGCAACCAGAATTTCAAAACGTTGCTGGACTTCTCTCTCGGGCGCAGGGACGACCTTGCCGTGATGGCGGCCTTAGGGCTCGATAGTCCGGAAGATTTGTTTTTATTGATGGCGCAGGCACGTTTGCCCATGCCGCGCTTGCCGGAAGCTGCAACGCGCAGTATGGTGGACAGCCTTCATGCCTTAGCGCCGTAGCAGGCACGGCGCTAAGGCATGAAGGCGGAGACGACCCTTCTTTTGTTGCCGGATGCAGGGCCGCTGATTACGCTAGCCTATGCGGATGCGCTCGATCTGCTGTTCGCGCCAGGATGGCCGGTGCAAATTGTGGACATGGTATTGCACGAGGTGACGCGCAATCAGACACCGACCAGCCGGCTTATCGGGGCATGGGTCAATACGAACAAGCTATCTATTTTGCCCACCAAAACATTTGCACACTTTCAGTACATGCAGACGGCGAGGGCGATACCACCGCGAAAGTCCAACCTTGGCGAGCTTGCCATACAGGAAGCGATGAATGACTTCGCACTGATCGATCCGCCGCCCACGGGTGTATTCCTGTTTGAAGATCACAAGATCGCGCGAGCCAGTTTCCTGTTGCCAGACCAATGCCTCAAAGTGAGCACGCGCGCCTTTTTGATATTCCTGGAACAAAAAGGCTGGCTGCCGTCGGCGGCAGAAATCGAGCGCAATGCCATCACCAATGGGCGCAGCTTTTCTCAACTGCGCTTTCCGACAAATTGAGCGAGATAGGTGTCATGCCAGTGTTTTTCTCCGTGTTGTGGTTCTGGCGGCAACATGGCACCCATAGTCAGTGGCATGATCAAATTAAGCTCGCTATTGGAGATACTGTTCATTTAATTTATTTACACGTTTTTGTTTATTTAATAAACGTTTTTGTGTATAATTGAGTTATCGACTTTTAAAGGAGATGCTCTTGAAAACCAGCGAGTTCAAACGCTGGCTGAAATCGCAGGGTGCAGAGTTTAAAGAGGGTAGCAATCACACGAAGATCTACTTGAACGACAAACAAAGCACCCTTCCACGGCACAATGGGAACATACCAGAAGGCACAAGGAAGGCGATCATCAAACAGCTAGGCTTGTAAGTACGGCGCCCCTTCGGGGGCTGTCAGCCTAGGCAAGAGCTTCTTATAGTTATAAAGCAAGAGGAACACATCATGACCAACAAGTATCCATTCAATCTGGTACCCGATGGCAACAGCTATTCGGTGACTTTTCCGGATATACCCGAGGCGATCACCTTCGGCGATACCGCCAAAGAGGCTTCAGAGCGGGCGCATGACTGCCTGTTAACTGCGCTGGAGTTTTACTTTGAAGATGTACGAGAAGTGCCGGCGCCGTCGAAGGTGAAAAAAGGACAACACGCTGTCGAGTTACCCGCGAGTATTGCTGTGAAGGTTCAATTGTTAAACGAGATGGTCAGGCAACGTATAAAGCAAGTTGAACTGGCCAAGCGCATGCATCTATCACCCACCCAGGTAAACCGCATAGTGAATGTCCGTCAACCTACAAAAATCGACACGATTAATGAGGCCTTTAAAGCATTGGGAAAGCATCTCGATTTCGTTGTCGCTTAAAGCGAAACCCCGCCGAGGCGTAGCGTTTCTTCGGCGGCTGTGTGCGCAATTACCTCTTTGCCTAGCGACAGCCCCAGGTCGGTGCCGATATCGGTCAATTCCAGCTCGTACACCACAATAAGTTAGGTCGCACCACCATTTCTCGCGTACCCTTGATTCTGCCAGGCTTATACAGGGTAGGGTGGTTCAGCAGCGCGTCGGCTTCATTTAGCGGCATGCGCCCGTGTAGCGCCTCACGCCGCTTGGCAAAATCGGCCTTGACTTGATTATTCGGAATACTTGGGCGGGGATCGTCGCGGCTGGTCTGCACCCGGCCTCGGAACCATTCATCATAAGCGGCGGCGTCATGAGCGCGTTTCATGCGCTCGGAGGCATCGGGGCGTTTGGGCGTCGAATGAGTCAACGATTCGGCCGTGTAGTTCACGGCGTCCACTTGGTAACGATACAGGCCTGATTTGGTGCCGTTTGGCCGCCCTATTTGAACGGGTGAATCTGCTTACCAATCTGCGAAGCTAGTACAAACGGGGTCAGCACAAAAATGGCCCCACAAGGGCTGCCGCTACAAATACTTGCCGGCGCGCATGTCAGGCAAACATGCGGAGGCCCTCTGGGTCCAACAGCGGCTGGCTTTGCAATCGAGCATCTCTCATCTCACCCAATATCTCGATCTGCCAACGAGCATCTGTCGATTCAGCAAGTACGTCACTTGCCACGTAACCGGTTGCATACGAGCAATCAACATGATGGCAGTAACCACCCGATGTGACCCAGCCGACTACTAAGCCGTCTTTCCAGATGGCCTCGTCGCCGGTTGCGTCGGCATCGGCAGCATCGACGACAAAGCTCATGCGTTGGCGTTTAGGGCCATTCGTGTGTTCCAGCACGGCGGCCGCTTTTCCGATGAAGTCTTTCTTGCCCAGCGCAACGAAGCGCCCCAGGCCTGCCTCGAAGGGTCCATAGATCGGCCTGAACTCGCGCGCCCAAGTGCCAAACCCCTTTTCACGTGCCAGTGCGAGAAGTGCACGGCTGCCAAACGGACGAATGCCAAACTCCTGCCCCGCTTGCCAGAGTGCATCGAATAATGCGAGCTGCTGCTCCGGCTTAACCCACAATTCATAGCCCAAGTCGCCGGTGAAGCTGATCCGGCCCACCATGGCGTGCCCCATACCGACCTCCATGTTCTGCCTGAAGTCCATAAACCTGAACGCCTGCGTCGAAACATCGTCGTCGGTGATTTTTTCCAGTACCGCGCGTGCTTTCGGTCCGGCGATCGAAAGGCCAACAAGACCCAGGCCCATCGGCCGTACGGCAACACTACCGTCTGTGGGTAGATGCTGCACAAACCAGCGCATATGGTATTTTTCTGCGGCACCGGAGCCAAACAGGTAGAAGCGGTCGTCGGCCGCCCTGGCAAGCGTGAAGTCGCCGATCAGTTTTCCGTTGTGGTTGAGCATCGGATCCAGAAGCATACGCCCAGTCTTCGGGACTTTATTGGCGAGCATATGCGAGAGCCAGCCTTCGGCGCCAGCGCCAGTGATTTCATACTTTGCAAACGCCGAAGTATCCGAAATGCCAACGCCATTTCGAACCGCCTGGCATTCGGCTTTCACATGCTCAAAATCGGTCGAGCGATGAAATGAAAAAACATCTTCAACGCCTGACGGTGCGAACCACAATGGTGACTCAACGGCCCAGTTGTCACCCATCACCGCACCCATCTGGAGCCATTTGTGATGCATGGGAACCGTGCGAAGTGGCCTTCCGGCCGGCAACTCCTCATTCGGAAAGCGCACCCGGAACCGTCGACCGTAGTTCTCGACAACCTTGGAGCGGGTGTAAACACGACTGGCCCAGTCGCCATAGCGCGCCACGTCCATGGCCCAAACGTCAAAGCCAGGATCGCCGTCGACCATCCAGTTCGACAGTGCCAAGCCGACACCGCCTCCCTGGCTGAAGCCCGCCATGACGCCGCAGGCAACCCAGTAGTTCCGCAGCCCGTTGATCGGGCCCACCAGCGGATTGCCGTCCGGTGCAAAAGTGAACGGACCGTTGACGATCTGCTTGATCCCGACGTTCTGAAACGGGGGGAAGTGCCGGAACCCGACTTCCAGGTTGTCGGTGATCCGGTCCAGTGCATCGGGCAGCAGCGTAGGGCCAAAATCCCATGGCGTGTCCTTGGGGCTCCACGGCACGCCGTGGCGTTCATAGGTTCCGAGCAACATGCCATTGCGCTCCTGGCGCATGTAGATCTCACCGTCGAAATCGACCGCATGCGGGATCATCTTGCCGGCGGCCTTGTTGAAGGCGATGACCTCGGGCATGTCCTCGGTGATCAGGTACTGGTGCTCCATTGCCAGAATCGGCAACTCCAGGCCGACCATGCGGCCGACCTCACGCGCCCACAGCCCGCCGCAATTGATGACATGCTCGGCAATGATGTTGCCCTTGTCGGTGATGACCTCCCAGCTGTCGTCGGAGCGCTGCCGGGTATCGAGCACCCGGGTATGGGTGAAAACCTCAGCCCCGGCCTTGCGCGCGGCGCCGCTGAAGGCGTACGTCGTGCCATTGGGATCGACGTGACCCTGTATAGGGTCGTACATCGCGCCTACGAACTGGGTCTTGTCCAATAGCGGCAGCAGACCTTGGGCCTCGTCGAGCGACACCAACTCGGTCTGCATGCCCATATAGCGGCCCTTGGAGTGGATGTTCTTGAGCCACTCGTAGCGTGCCGGCGTGGCCGCCAGCATCAGACCTTCGGTCATGTGCAGACCCACCGATTGCCCGGAAATTTCCTCTATCTCCTTGTACAGGTTGATCGAATACTGCTGTAGCTTGGCGACGTTGGGGTCGCCGTTGATCGTGTGCATGCCGCCGGCCGCATGCCAGGTCGAACCGGATGTCAGCTCGAGCCGCTCGAGCAGGACGATGTCCTTCCAGCCCTTCTTGGCGAGGTGGTAAAGAACGCTGGTTCCGACGACGCCGCCGCCGATGACCACTACGCGATAACTGGATTTCATGCGGGTACCCCAAGAATGTTGATGATGACGCGGTGTTCTATGTGCCACTTCTTGTTCGATTATGGGTCCTGCGTCCAGGCCGGTACGGACGGAATGCACCGTAGCCTTCGTGCATTTCGGATCAAACTCCTAGCCAATGACGGCACCATATACGGCTGCCGAATCCAGCAAGGTGTTCCATAGGCTGACGGCGAAACTTCTTTGCACCAGCACCAGAAAAACATCGGAAGTCTCGCGTATCACAATGACCTGCATGGCATGGATTCCAGTCGCCGCACATGTGCCGGGAGGAAAAACCGTCTCGTCCAAGTCTATGCACAAGTGCATGCTCAACACCTCTATCGCGGCTGGACCACGCAGTTCCAGGGCTACGCTGCGCCCGTCGGAGTAGTCTGTCACGGCGGCGATTGCCTGCATCTCGTCGTTGGCGAGGGGCGGAAGGTCGTTCAACTGACCCGGCTCGGATAGCAACAGCCAGGTGGCCGGCCCGACGCCCAATAACCGGGCCCGGCCGTCAAGCACCGTACAGACTGCGCCTGGCGCCGCCGCTACACCCACCATTTTTTTCAACCAGGCGGCAAGTTCGCGGCCCTGTCCGAAACCGGCTAGCTGTATGCAATCGTGCCTTTTCTCGCGCAGATTCAATGGGCCGGGGCTGCCCTCGGGCACAGGATGTGCTAGGCCATGCGTTACGCTCACCGCCGGGGTATAACACAGTGTCGACTCAGCCATGCAGGCGTTCTCCTTCAGAATCGAAAAATACGGGCGCGACGATTTCCACCGGGATTTCAAGGCCCTGCAATGGCGACCAGGCCAGCATGCGCTGACCGATACGCTCGCGCCCCGACGCCACGAACCCTAGCGCCACATGACGGTTTAAAGAGGGACTGAAGACCGATGAAGAAACCCATCCCAGTGTTTCTGTACCCGGTTTGGCGCTTTCGGTGAGCACGGCTCCCGCGCTAATGGGCGTATCTACGCCTACAGGCAACAAACCCACCAGGCCGGGGCGGTTGGCGGCTTGGAGGCCGGGGCGTTCCAGCAATCGTTGCCCGATGAACGCTCGTTTCTTTGAGGCCAGCTTGCCCATGCCCAGATCGGCGGCTGTTACGCGCCCGTTCAATTCGGGCCCCGCCACATGGCCTTTTTCGATGCGCAGCGCGCCCATGGCTTCAGTGCCGTATGGTGCCAGCCGATAAGGTGCGCCCACCTCGAGCAGTCTTTGCCATAAGGCCAGGCCGTAGCCGGCGGCAATCGATAGTTCGTAGGCCCGTTCACCAGAATAGCTGACGCGAAATATGTTCAAGGCCACGCCGTCCAGAATGGTTCGCAATACTCCCATGTGTGGCAACGCATCGTTGGCGACGTCCGTTTGCGGCAGCAAGGCTTGCAAGACGGCCCGACTGCTTGGCCCGGCCAAGGCAATTTGCGCGAAGTGGTCGCTGACCGATGTCACCCTTACACGCAGGTCTGGCCAGGCTGTCGCCAGCAGAAATTCCAGGTGCGACATGACCGCGCCTGCATTGGCTGTAGTGGTTGTCATAAAATAGTGATGGTTGGCGAGCCGCGCTACCGTACCGTCGTCCATGACCAGACCGTCCTCGCGCAGCATCAAGCCATAGCGGGCGCGGCCTACAGCCAGGCTGGCCAAATTATTGGCGTATACGCGGTCAAGGAATTCACCCGCATCGGGGCCTTTGACATCGATTTTGCCCAGCGTGGATACGTCTACGAGCCCGGCTTCGGCGCGCACATGCCGGCATTCTCGCTGCCAGGCTTGAGCGTAACTTTCACCCGCGTGTTGATATAGTTTGGGCCGCAGCCATTGGCCTGTCGTGGCCAGGGTTGCACCTTGCGCGATGTGCCATTCATGCATGGGCGTTAAGCGCGTTGGAGCGAAGCGTTTGCCCGTTTCGCGCCCTGCGAACAACCCTAGCGTTACCGGCGTGTAGGGTGGCCGGAAGGTGGTGGTGCCTACTGCGGTGATCGGGTCGCCGCGCAAGTCCGCCATGATGGCCAGCCCGTTGATATTGCTGGTCTTGCCCTGATCGGTACCCATTCCCAATGTGGTGTAGCGTTTCAGATGCTCGACCGAACGGAAGTTTTCGCGCGCGGCCAGGGCAATGTCTTCGACCGTGACATCGTCCTGAATATCGACAAAGCGCTTGGCCTTGTCGTTAGACTGCAATGGAACCGTCCATAATGGCGCGATAGCGTAGGGAGCCTCTTTATCGCAAGCAGGCGTGCCTGCCATACCAGGAACCCCGCAGGCGCCTGCCGCGTATCCCGTTTGTAAAGCGGTTTGCAAGGAGAATTTCCCGGCGGCGGCACCGACTGACACGGCAGTCTGTTTGGCCACGCCAGGGATGAACGCGGCAATGGATTCGTCATAGATTACCTTGCCTCCCGACTGCGAATGCAGATGCACTGAGGGCGCCCAACCACCTGAAACAGCCAGTACGTCGCATGGCATGACCAAGCTGCGGCCATTCGCCTGTGCGATGCGTGCACCCGATACGCTGCGCCGTCCCAAGGCGACTTGCACCGTCGACTGCGCGTGCAAGGGGATGCAGAGCTCGCTTAGACGTTCGCGCAACCAGGGCGGTACTTCTGCGCGCGAGTCTACGACTGCGGCCACTGCGACGCCAGCCGCCGCCAGATCGAAGGCTGTTTCATAGGCGTGGTTGTTATTGGTGAATAGCAACACTCGTTTACCGGCGGCCACACCGTATTGATTGCAATAGGCCCGCACTGCCGCGGCCAGCATGACGCCAGGCAGGTCGTTGTTACCGAACACCAGTGGCCTTTCAATGGCGCCGGCGGCTAGTACAACGTTAGCGGCACGAACATGCCATAGGCGTTGCCGTACCGGTTCGCTCGAAAGCGCGCGCTCGGCCAGCGCGACCGTATTGTGGTCGTAATAACCAAAGGCCGTACACCGTGTCAGTATTCGTACCCGAGGCGAGCCTCGAAGCTCGTCGATGACGCCGTGTATCCATTGCGGTGCAGCTTGCCCATCGATCTTCCGGGTATCGAACAGCAGCGAGCCGCCTGGTTCGGCGCGTTCGTCCACCAGAATTACCCGAAGATTTTTGCGGCAGGCTCCCAGTGCCGCCGCTAGGCCGGCCGGGCCGGCTCCTACCACCAGTACGTCGCAATGGGCGTGCTTTTTCTCGTAGCGATCCGGGTCTGGCACGGCAGGCGCAACGCCCAGGCCGGCCGCCTGCCGGATAATCTTTTCATATCCGCGCCACCAGCGTGCTGGCCACATGAATGTTTTATAGTAAAAGCCTGCTGGAAATAACGGCGCAAATAGATTGTTCACAGCCATCAGGTCGAGTTTCAATGATGGCCAGCGGTTTTGGCTTCGTGCTGTCAAGCCGGCATACAGTTCCACCTGAGTGGCACGTGTGTTGGGTTCGGCCCGTGCGCCCGAACCTATGCTCATAAGCGCATTCATTTCTTCGACACCCGCGCTGTACAAGCCACGAGGCCGGTGGTATTTGAAGCTGCGCCCCAATAGGCGCACGCCGTTGGCCAGCAGAGCCGAGGCTAGCGTATCACCCTGGTATCCCTGGTAAGAGGCTCCATCGAACGTAAAGTCCAGCGCCTGCGATCGATCCACCAATCCGCCCCGGGCAAGTCGGTAAGGTTGGCTCATTTGACTGCCCCCGTCGCGCCCGTAGCCATTTCCGTGGAGAAAATCTCGTGCGTCAGGGTGTTGCGTGTCACTATGACCCAGGCTCTACAGCCCAGCGTATGTTGCCAATATTCACGGTGCGGCCCCATCGGGTTGTCGCGCAAATATACAAAATCAACCCATTGGGCCAGTGGTGCGTCTTGCAACGGGCGTGTCTTTGTAGCGTCGCCGCGATAGGCGAATTCGGTATGGTCGCGCAAGCCGCAAAATGGACAAGAAATGCGTAGCATAGGATCCCTTATTGGGCGTTTGGGGTGGGGCCCACGCCTTTTTCGTCTAGTGTGTATCCGGAGGCGAAGCGTCCCAAATCGAAACCACGGTTCAGATCATGGGGCGTGTCATTGGCAATGGTGTGGGCGAAGACCCAACCGGATCCTGGCGTGGCTTTGAACCCTCCGTAGCACCAGCCGCCATCGATATAGAATTGATCGATGGGCGTTCGCGAGATGATGGGGGAGCCGTCCATGGTCATATCCATAATGCCGCCCCAGTGGCGCATCATGCGCAGGCGGCTGATGAATGGAAACATCTGGATGGCGCACCCCAGCACGTGCTCCAGAATTGGTAAATTACCTCTTTGTGCATAGCTGTTATAGAAATCCAGGTCGCCCCCCATGACCAACTCACCCTTGTCGGACTGGCTCATATAGAAATGACCCGCGCCGTAGGTCACTACCGTGTCGATGACCGGCTTGACTGGTTCGCTTACCAAGGCTTGCAGCACATGGCTTTCGATAGGGAGTTGCAGGCCAGCCAGCCGGGCGAGCTGGCTGGTGTGTCCCGCTACAGCAATACCTACTTTGTCTGCGCCAATTCGTCCTTGCGAAGTTTGTACGCCTGTGATGCGGCCTGCAGTCATCTCGAAGCCGGTGCATTCGCAGTTCTGGATGATATCCACGCCCAAGCGATCTGCGGCTCGCGCGAATCCCCAGGCTACGGCGTCGTGGCGTGCCACGCCGCCACGTGCCTGCAACAACCCGCCTTGTACTGGGTAGCGAGCGCCGCTACTGCAATCAAGCAAGGGCACTCGTTCAGCTACCTGCTCGAGGCTTAGCCACTCGGCATCAATGCCGTTGGCGCGCATGGCGTTGCCGCGACGCATGAAGGCGTCACGCTGGGCATCGGTGTGCGCCAAGTTAATCACCCCGCGTTGACTGAACATGACGTTGTAGTTCAGCTCCTGGCTAAGTGTCTCCCACAGTTTGAGCGACCACTCGTAAAATCGTGCATTGCTGTCGAGCAGGTAGTTCGAGCGTATCAGTGTGGTGTTTCTGCCGGTGTTGCCTCCACCGAGCCAGCCTTTTTCCAGTACCGCCACATTGCGAATGCCGTGCATGCTGGCCAGGTAATAGGCCGTGGCTAAGCCATGGCCGCCGCCGCCGACAATAATAACGTCATAGTGTTTTTTGGAGGTTGGGCTGCGCCAAGCCTGAGGCCAGAGACGGTGGCCTTGTAAGGCATTGCG
>SCRC01000037.1 GCA_004297945.1 Candidimonas sp.
CGTCGTCATCGAACCCTTCGTCTTCGAACCCCTGATCCATGACCGCCCCTCGTCCATTCGTCGTGAGGCCGAGCATAGCACAATTATTTATATTATGTTAGCGCTTATGCCCACAAGGGGCGCCCCTACACCCGCTGCGGGCACATTTTTGTAGTGGCACGCCTTGTGGGTGTCATAACCAACTTAACAACCGCTCGCACTCGGGGTTCTTTCGACGGCCAGGCCGAACAATGGACGCAGGCGTACCCCTAATATGCTGCCGACAAACGCGCTAGGCAGCCAGATCCAGGCGTGCAGACTGCCTGAAATCATGCCGCTGAAGTAGGCGCCGATATTGCAGCCCCAGCCCAGACGGGCGCCAAACCCCAACATGATGCCGCCAAGTATCGCGGCCAGCAGCGAACGCAGGGGTATTTTCAAGATAGGCGCGAAACGGCCTGCCAGTGATGCCGCGGCCAGAGCGCCCAGCATAATGCCGATATTCATGATGGTGGTGACATCGTGGCGCAACGGGGCAAGCAGGGTTTCCTGGTCGTTGGCCCAGTATTGCCAGAACGCGACATCGGTGCCGGCGGCGTCGAGCGCCTTTGCGCCCCACAGGGTGAAGGCCGAGGTGATACTCCAGGGGCGGCCTGACAAGGCCAAGGTGGCAAAATTGAGCAGCACCAGCGCTATGGCGCCCCAGACCAGAGGCCAAGGGCCGCGAATAAGCTGCCAGAATGGGGTGTGCGGGCTGTCCGCCTGCTTTACGAGCGCGCCATGGCGACGCTTTTCAACCAAGGTGGTAAGCCAATAGATTAAGGCGAATATGGCCAGATTGGCCGCCAGTGCGGTGGGCCAGCCCCAGATCAGGACAAGCGACGTGGGCGGCAGCGAAGGCAGGGTGGCCCACCAAGTGAAATTGATGGTGGCCAACACCGAGCCGCAGACGAAGCCGAGCAGGGTTACGACCATGCGGGTACTGCCCCCGCCTACGGCAAACAGAGTACCCGATGCGCAGCCACCTCCTAGCTGCATGCCTACGCCAAAGACGAAAGCGCCGATAACCACCGATAGGCTGGCAGGCGCGACTATTCCCGAGACATGCTCGCCAAACAGATTGCCTTGGGCCAGGGATGGGAAAAACAGGATAACGCCCAGCGCCAGCATGATCATCTGTGCGCGCAAACCTGCGCCGCGGCCATCGGATACAAAAACGCGCCATGCCTGGGTGAACCCGAACGAGGCATGGTAGAGCGTGACGCCCAGCAGTGAACCGACGAGCCACAAAGAGCTCTGACGCCAGCCGACTTCGTGATTCAGATAGTTGGCCCCGACTGCCAGCAACGCCAGGGAGACGACTAGCGGCACGTAATTGACGCGTGCGGGCAAACTGGGTGCGGTGGGGTTTAGCCTGGAGACTAGGGTGTTCATCGTTTGTTGTCTAAAAATAGGGTGGAGCCGCTACACTCTGAAATCAGAGTCTAGCGGCTGGAAGCCCGTTCGAGAACAAATGGTTGGGTATTCTCTTATAACCAATAGGAATATAGAGGTGCGCGGTTCGAGCTAAGAGATAAACTGGAGCCGTAGCGACAGGGCCACGAGTGTTGCCAGTAACACCGGCAAGGTTATTGCAATGCCGGTGCGAAAGTAAGCGCCCCAGCCAATCTTTATGCCTCGGCGCGCCAGCACGTGCAGCCAAAGCAAGGTGGCCAAGCTGCCGATGGGCGTGATTTTGGGGCCCAGATCGCTGCCGATAATGTTTGCGTAAATCATCGCCTGATGGACGAGGTCGGGAGCATGACTGTCTTGTATCGACAACATGCCCAGCAGCACGCCAGGCAAGTTATTAGTGACGGACGACAAAAACGCTGCGGTGATTCCCGTACCCAGTGTGGCAATCCACAGCCCGGAGTCGGCAAAAAGCTGGAACAGGTTCGACAGCCAGAGAGTGAGTCCGGCGTTGCGTAGCGCCAGTACGATTAAATACATGCCCATTGAAAAAAAGACCACGTTCCAAGGGGCACGGCGCAGCAACTGGCGTGTGCCAACGATGTGGTTTCGGCCCGCAACGACAAGTAAAACGACGGCGCCTGTGCCGGCAATGACGCTGGTCGGAATCGCGTAGCGCCCCAAAGTAAAAAAACCGGCCAGCGTCAGGAGCAGCACCACCCAACCCGTATGAAACGTCAGGCGGTCGCGTATTCCCGTGGCGGGATAGGGCAGATCGTTGACGGGATAGCGGCTCGGGATGTCCTTTTTGAAATACAGCCACAGCACGATCAGGCTTGTGATGATCGCAATTGCGTTGACTGGCATCATTACGGCCGCGTAGCGGCGAAAGCCGATTCCAAAATAATCGGCCGATAGAATATTGACCAGATTTGAAATGCTCAATGGCAGGCTGGCCGCATCGGCGATGAAGCCAGCCGACATGACAAAGGCAAAGAGGCTTGCTCCAGAAAAGCCCAGCGCGAGCAAGATTTCTATAACGATTGGCGTCAGGATCAGCGCGGCTCCATCATTGGTCAGCAGCCCTGAAATACCTGCCCCAAACAACGTGACCAGCATGAGCAAGGCTATCCCGCTGCCGCGCGCCCATCGCGCTACATGCAGCGCGAACCATTTGAAAAAGCCCGCCTCATCCAGAATGGAGTTGGTGACTATGATCGCGATCAGGGTGGCTGTGGCGTTCCAGACGATACGCCAGATCTCAGCAATATCGCTGCCGTGGATCAGGCCCAACGCCAGGCAGATGGTTGCCCCCCCCAATGCGCTCCAGCCTATGCCGAGCCCGCCGGGCTGCCGGATCACCAGAAACAGGGTGCCGATGAAAATGACCAGGGCGGCGATGGCGGGAATTTCGGACATGGGAACGGCGGGGGGGACAAGCGTCCAGGCAGAGGGGAGGGGTCGATAGTAGTAGAATCGTAGCGTTTTCGAAAGTGAGGACGGCCTCACTGCTCCAGTGACTATTGGGGGCGGCCCCGCCTATTGGAGATTTATCGCATGCCCTGGCTGACTCTTGTGATTGCGGGTTTGTTCGAGGTGGGTTGGGCCATAGGCCTGAAATACACCGAAGGATTTACGCGCGTGTGGCCTACTATCGGCACCGTTGCCGCCATGGCAATTAGTGTCGTTTTACTTGGGATTGCAATAAAGACGTTGCCCGTGGGCTCTGCATATGCCGTATGGGTGGGCGTTGGCGCAGTAGGAACGGTGATTCTGGGCATTGTGTTATTTGGCGACTCAGCCAGTATTCCCAGATTGATCAGTGTGGCTTTCATTATCGTCGGGATCATCGGGCTGAAACTGGCCAGTTGAAAAGGAGCGTGCCTTGACTGGGCAAATCAGAATAGTGGTGGGCGATTGGGATTTGTGCAAAGAACCCGCCATGGCCATACGCCATGAGGTGTTCGTGCAAGAACAGCAGGTGCCGCCCGAGCTGGAAATGGATCACGAAGATGCGCATTGCCTGCATGCGGTGGCGTACGACGAGCTTGGTGTGCCTATAGGCACTGGCCGTTTGCTGCAAGATGCGCATATTGGCCGCATGGCAGTGCGTGCGCCATATCGTGGTGCGGGCGTGGGATCCCGGCTGTTGACGGCGCTGGTTGACGAGGCCAAAGCTCGCAAGTACCCGGAGGTGGTCTTATTGGCGCAGGTTCATGCCCGTGCTTTCTATGAAGCGCACCATTTTGTGGCCGAAGGCGAGCCCTGCATGGAAGCGGGCATCCTGCACATCTCCATGCGTCGGGTATTGCCCGCTTGATGCTATATCTTGAATTGCTTGCTGGCGCGGCCATTGCGACCAAAACAAAGGCCGCCAAGACAATGTCTTGCGGCCTGTTGTTGCAACCACCGGTTTTCATTGAGGCACATGTGAATATGCTTTAAAATCATTGGGTGGTGCCCAGGAGAGGACTCGAACCTCCACACCTTGCGGCACATGGACCTGAACCATGCGCGTCTACCAATTCCGCCACCTGGGCCTAACGTTCTGGTTTGATCCAAATCGCTAAGAGGCGCTAGTATAGCTTATATTTTAATAAACGGAAATTTATCTTTTGACCAAACGATCCAAAAATGAAGTTAATAACAACGAGATCCCCCGCGGTGTTTCCGAGTTGCCCCCCGATTTTGACCCAGGCGTTCCCAGCCGGGAAGTAATTCTCAAGCAGTTGCGCGCGTTGCCACAACCGACGGCGCTTAAAACGCTCGTCGAGGCGATAGGCGCGACATTGCCTATTTCCATTGGGTTCGAGCGGCGCCTTAAAGCCATGGAGCGAGACGGGCAGTTAGTGTCGGACCCTCAGGGCCGGCTGGCCTTGAGCAGCAGACCCGATTTTATCGCCGGACGTGTACAGGGCCATCGTGATGGCTTTGGTTTTTTATTGCGTGACGATGGCGGCCCAGATCTGTTTTTGTCGCCACGCGAAATGCTCAAGGTTTTGCATGGCGACCGGGTGCTGGCCAAGCCCGATGGTGAATATCGCGGTAAATCCGAAGCTACGATTGTTGAAGTCATCGAGCGGCGCACTGATAAGCTCGTCGGGCGTTTTCTCAATGAACGCGGGGCGCTTATCGTCGCCCCCGAAGATCAACGCATCAAGCACGACATCCTGATTTCAGCATCGGACACAGCTGGCGCCGAGCACGGCCAGGTCGTTACCGTGCAGATCATCCAGCAACCTACTCGTCATACCCAACCCATGGGTAGAGTGGTTGAAGTGCTGGGTGAAATTGACGATCCGGGCATGGAAATTGAAATTGCAGTGCGCAAGTTCGACGTGCCTCTGGAATTTTCACCGGAATCGCTGGCGCAGGCGGCCAAGCTGCCGGCCCTTGTCAAGGCTGGCGAACTCAAAGGCCGTGTCGACCTGCGTGACGTCCCGTTCGTCACGATCGATGGCGAAGACGCCCGCGATTTTGACGATGCCGTGTTTTGCACGCCCGTCGATATGGGAACCTCCAAACGTAAGAAATCCGGCTGGCGCCTGCTGGTGGCGATTGCCGATGTCAGCCATTATGTGCGGGTGGGCGATGCGATCGATGCTGATGCGCTCTTGCGTGGCACCAGCGTCTATTTCCCGCGGCGCGTCATCCCGATGCTGCCCGAGTCGCTATCGAATGGCATTTGCTCGCTGAACCCCAAGGTCGATCGCCTTGTCTTGGTTTGCGATATGGTGATCCACGCGAGCGGCGCCAATGCCGGCACAGTCAGTGCCTATCAGTTTTACGATGCGGTCATTCATTCGCATGCCCGCACTACTTATACCGATGTCTGGGCCGCCTTGCAGCAGCCCACCGGGCCGGCGGCGCTGGCCATGCAGGAAGCGCTGCCGCATATACAAAACCTGTATGAGCTGTTTCAGTTGTTGGCGCCGGCACGCACCCGGCGCGGCGCTATTGACTTTGACACGGCCGAAACCAAAATTTTGTGTAATCCGCTTGGGCGAATCGAGAAGATCGTTTCCTATCAGCGCAATGATGCGCATCGCCTGATTGAAGAATGCATGTTGGCCGCCAATACCTGTGCGGCTGATTTCATGGTGCGCAATAAACGTTCCGGCTTGTATCGGGTACATGAGGGGCCTACCCCCGAAAAGTTGAAGGCCTTGCGCGAGTATTTGCGTAATCTGGGCTTGACGCTTGGCGGTGGGGATGAGCCCAGTACGCGCGACTATGCGCAACTGGTTCAGTCGGCCAGCAATCGTCCCGATTTTGAAATTTTGCAGACCATGTGCCTGCGTTCTTTGCAGCAGGCCATTTACAGCCCGGAGCAGATGGGGCACTTTGGCCTTGCGTACGAGCATTACTCGCACTTTACGTCGCCAATCCGGCGCTATCCCGATCTTTTAACGCATCGGGTAATTAAATCGATTCTGGCTGGCAAGCATTACCTGCCTCATATCGACGATCTGGCGGTTGCGGCGGCACTGCCCAAGGGCGAGCGTGAACATGCCGTCTGGGAGAAGCTGGGCTTGCTGTTGTCGGCTCGCGAACGGCGTGCCGACGATGCGTCGCGCGACGTCGAGGCCTGGCTTAAATGCTGGTTCATGAAGGAACATGTTGGCGAGGTGTTTAGCGGCCGTGTCACAGGCGTGGCAACTTTCGGCGTGTTCATCACGCTCGATACCATGCATGTGGAAGGCATGGTGCACGTCTCGGAACTGGGCTCGGACTACTTTCAGTTCAACGAAGCCATGCACGAACTGCGTGGCGAGCGCACCGGCATCCGTTACCGTTTGACCGATGCGGTGCAGGTTCAGGTCGCACGGGTCGATCTCGAGGCGCGGCGTATCGAATTCCGACTGGTGAAGGGTACAGGGTTCAAGGAACTGCAGAAAGCGGCAGCGGCGCCCGAAAAAGCGCTCAAGCCACGTGCCAAACGGGCGGCTTCGACCAAGCCCGAATCACTGAAGGGGACGACATCGCGTGAGCGCCGTGCGGCGGCCAAGCACAGTGCGAAGTCAAGTGCCGGGGGGCCGCGCAAGTCGGGGCGCGGCCATCGCTAGGGCATAAGTGTTGCTCGTATAAATTGCAAAAATAAATTACGGAAGGGTTTCATGGCGTCTCATCAGGTTCTGGCCGGCTTTCATGCGGTGGTCGCACGCTTGCGGCACGCGCCAGCGTCAATTAAAGAGCTGTATGTCGAGGCATCGCGCCGCGACAAGCGTATGCAGACTTTCATCGATCAGGCTCAGGCCGCTAATGTGCGGGTGCATCCGGTGTCGACCGAGCGGCTTGACGGCCTGGCGCATGGCATTAAACACCAGGGCGTGGTGGCGTTGGCCGAAGCCGAAAAGCTGGCAGTCGATGTAGATGAAGTGCTCGATGGTTTAGAGGATAAAGGTCAACCGGCGCTGCTGCTTATTCTGGACGGCGTTACCGACCCGCATAACCTGGGGGCGTGTTTACGTACAGCGGATGCGGCCGGGGTTCATGCGGTGATTGCGCCGCGTGACCGTGCCGTCGGGTTGAACAGCACCGTTGCGCGCGTGGCTTGCGGGGCGGCAGAAATCGTGCCCTATATCATGGTCACCAATCTTGCGCGCACCATGCGTCGATTGAAGGAGCGCAATGTATGGCTGGTGGGCACTGACGACCAGGCCACCGAAGGCCTCTACCAGGTGGATGCCCGTCGATCCATGGCGTGGGTGCTGGGCGCCGAAGGCGAGGGCATGCGTCGTCTTACCGGCGAAACCTGCGATCAGCGCGTTGCCATCCCCATGCTGGGTTCGGTCGAAAGCCTCAATGTCAGCGTGGCCAGCGCAGTGTGCCTTTACGAGTCGGTGCGTCAGCGTCAGCATTAAAAAAATAGGTCTATAGTTATGTACTCTGATCACTGATCGCGCCTGAATGGGCGCTTCGGCATTTTCAAGCCTGGCGTTCGCAGCATCGCAACACTTTGCATAAATTGGTCATGTCACAAAATAACGGCTTTACCACCACGATTCTTCATTCTGACCGGCGTGCGGCGGTCGAGCATGGAGCCATACACAAGCCCATGCATACCTCCTCCGAATATGCGTATGCCGATTCGCGCGAGCTGGCCGCTGTGTTTCAGGGCAAGCCCGGGTTTACGTACGCGCGCCAGGGCACGCCCACCACAACGGCTCTTGAGGCCAAGGTGTCGCAGATGGAAGGCGGAGTCGGCACGGTCAGTTTTGCAACAGGCATGGCCGCATTGGCGGCGACCTTTTTCACTCTGTTGCGTGCCGGCGATCACCTGATTTCCAGCAAATATATTTTTGGCAACACCAATAGCCTGTTTGGCACGCTGATGGGCATGGGGGTCGAGGTGACGCTGGTCGACGCGACCGACATCGAAAACGTCAAGCAGGCCTTGCGGCCTGAAACCCGCATGGTCTTTACCGAGGCCATTGCCAATCCGGGCACGCAAATTGCCGATCTGCGCGCCATCGGCGATTGGTGCCGGCAAGAAAAACTGGTCTACGTGCTCGACAATACCTTGGCGACCCCATGGTTATGCCAGGGCGTTTCATTGGGAGCGTCCCTGGTTGTGAACTCCCTGTCCAAGCATATCGGCGGGCATGGCAACGCCATGGGTGGTGCCGTGACCGATACAGGTCTGTACGACTGGTCGGCGTACGCCAATATTGCAGTCCCTTACCGCAAGGGCGCGCCCACGTCCTGGGGTTTGCTGCAAATCAAGAAAAAAGGCTTGCGTGATATGGGCGGGACCCTATCTGCCGAGGCGGCGCACAGGATTGCCGCAGGCGCTGAAACACTGGCCTTGCGTATGGAAAAAGGCTGCTCCAATGCGCTGGCCCTGGCGCAGTTTCTCGCAGCTCATCCCCGGGTTGCCAAGGTTCATTACCCGGGCCTGCCCAATCATCCCCAACACGAGCGCGCCGTCGATCTGTACGGGCATCACTTCGGTACGTTAATGGGTATTGAGCTCGTCGACGATCTTGATGTGTTCGAGTTTCTTAACAAACTGCGCGTATTGATTCTGGCTACTCATCTGGGCGACAACCGTACGCTTGTGCTGCCGGTGGCGCATACCATCTATTATGAAATGGGCGCGCAGCAGCGTGCGTTAATGGGTATTTCAGACAACCAGTTGCGGGTATCTGTCGGTATCGAAGACACTCAGGACTTGATCGATGATTTTGTTCAGGCGTTGGCGTAGCGATACACTGCGGGCCACTTGGCGCGTATAAATTTTTGTCAAGTTTGCCGTTGTTGCTTTGCTGAAACAAAAATCCTAACGGCTATGCGGGTTGTGAGGGGTTTTTTGCTTGACAGCCCTATTTTTAAAAGGCTTAATACGGCTTAGCTGACGAAGCGTGTTCAGGGCAATTGAAGTCTTGGGCAGCTTGCTTTGTTGCACTGTCTTTGATGACTGGGCAGCACGTGAACACTAGGGTGCGAAGCGTGCTTACCGATAAAACGCCAGGCGGTTCTAATGGGAGGCGTCTGGTTTTAATAATTTTTAGGGGTAATCCTTAATGAATAAAACAGAGCTTATCGAACATATCTCCACCAAAGCCGATTTGTCCAAAGCCGACGCCGGTCGTGCGCTTGACGCATTTATTGGCGCTGTCAAGGCTACACTCAAAAAGAAAGGCGGCACAGTGACTCTGGTTGGGTTTGGCACTTTTGCCGTGTCCGAGCGCGCTGCCCGCACCGGTCGTAATCCCCGCACTGGCGAAGCCATCAAAATCAAGAAAGCCAAAGTGCCTAAATTCCGCCCCGGCAAAGCGCTTAAAGACGCCGTTAATTAATAGCTGTCTTGTGTTTGCGCCGCTCATAACAAATCGCTATAATTTCGCTTCGTTTTGCGTCAAGTGAAGTGGCCCCAAGGTTCGAAGGGGTGCTTAGCTCAGTTGGTAGAGCGGCGCCCTTACAAGGCGTAGGTCACAGGTTCGAACCCTGTAGCACCCACCACTTGAATGCATAAAAAAACCGCCTGATCAATTAGGTGGTTTTTTTGTTTCTGGGCCCGACGAAGTGTATGGTATGGCTGTCTGATTGCGGATGGTCGTTTCGATTGCAGGGCTAATGTGCCTTGCTCGTCGTCCAGATACGACTGTGAATGATTATTATAGGTCGCCCAGTCCGGGTAATATTCGTCTGCCAGATTACCCCATGGCGCCCAACCTGGACGTGTTCCGCGGCCCAGGGCATCAAAAATTTCCTGGAGTTCGTTGCAGCGGGTCACAATAACCCCAACTGATACGGCACGAAGCTCAAAAAGCAATCGGAAATTATTTAGATCACGGTCGTAGAATGGATCCTTGTTGTTCCATTCAATTTCCATTGCTACGCGGTTTTTAAAACAATCGATTTTATGTGTAGGGCTTTCTATTTTGTTGCCATCTACATGGATCTCCGTATCGAAATGCTTTACGACCGCCGCCGGCCGTCAGCCAGCTTCGCTTTAATCGAAAGGACGTCAAGACATTGACGATGTCCTGCCATTCTGCCGGAAAGTCTTGCTTTAAATATGTCCTACCTTCCTTCAGGAATGCTTATGAATACCTTGTCCGCTGTTATCAATGATCTGGCCCCTCATGGCAAGCTGCGCGTGGCCCTTAATTTTGGCAACCCTGTCCTGGCGCAGCGGCATCCAGAGACGGGCGAACCCATGGGCGTGTCGGTCGATCTGGCTAAAGAACTCGCCCGGCAATTGGGCTTGAATACAGAGTTCGTGGCGTTTGATGCGGCCGGCAAGGTGTTTGCCGCAGCCGAATCCGGCACGTGGGATATCGCTTTTATGGCCATCGATCCGGTGCGCGCCGAAAAAGTTCAGTTCACCAGGCCCTATGTCATTATCGAGGGTACGTATATGGTGCGGGCCGATTCGCCCCTTAAGCAGATAGGCGATGTCGATGCTACAGGGGTTTGCGTGGCGGTGGGCAAGGGCGCCGCTTATGACCTTTTCCTGACTCGCAGTTTGCAGCATGCCGAACTCGTGCGGGCGGCGACTTCGGCGGCGGCAATCGAGTTGTTTGTGGCGCAATCTCTTGATGCGGTAGCCGGTGTCAGGCAGCCTTTGGCTGCCTATGCCGCTGGGCACAGTGGCCTGCGTGTTATGAATGGGCGGTTTACGGCCATCGACCAGGCCATGGTTACCCCTAAAGGGCGCCCGCTTGGTTGGCAGCACGTGGCATCGTTTGTCGAAGAGGTGAAGGCCAACGGTTTTGTCGCAGCGGCACTTGAACGCAGCGGCCAGGTTGATGCCAGCGTGGCGCCTTGAGCACGGATTGTTATCGATACGGCTATCTATAATCGCAAATGCTTCTTATTTAATATAATATATAAAGCTTTGAATCAGACATCTTTTCGACAGTGTCTGGTCTGTTCAACCTCTATATTGCGCTGGACTCTTCTTGCTTTCGACTGACGGTCTAAATTGTCGTTCCGTGCCGGTTAAATTAATCGCGGCGGGGTTGGTGCTTGGTTTGCATCTTGTCGCACTGGCCCTTGTTTTGGCGGTGCCGGCGGCCCAATCTGAAATTCAGCCGTCTGACGCGGCCGATGTGCAGATGGTTGAAATCTCCATGGATCCACCCGAAGCGGCCCCCAACTCTGCACCAGCGCAATTGCCGGCGGCCCCCATTGCGGAACAAGCGCCGCCGGTGGAGCCGCCTAAGCACGAACGCAAGCCTGAGCACAAGACCAGGCCTAAGCACGTCCTTAAGCCTGCTGAGCCCACACTCCGGCCGAAGTCGGCCAAAATGGAAGTTGAGCGGCCCGCTGACGCTGTCGCCTCTGCGGTGAAGGCTGTGACCAATACCTCTTCCAGCGCGCCGTCGCGCCTCGCCCAGACGGATCAACCCCGTTTGATCGGCCGCGTCGATTATCTGGGCCGGCGCCCCATCCCCGTTTATCCGCGTCTATCCGAGCGGCGAGGAGAGCACGGGCGGGTTATTGTCCGGGTTTTGATTTCTGCGCAAGGATCGGTAGTTAGCATGTCGGTGCGTAGTTCCTCGGGCTATTCGCGGCTTGATGCGGCGGCGCTCGATGCGGTGCGCTCCGCTCATTTCAAGCCTTATACCGAGAACGGCATCGCGCATGCCGCGATGGCGGATATTCCATTTGATTTTGTTTTATAGGAACGAAAATGCTTGATTTATTGAACGGCGCTTTGCAGGTGCTTGCACAAATAAGCGCAGCCGAGCCGGCGAGTCATGTAGCGGCTCTGGCGCCTGGCGTTGCCGCAGTCGCAGGGCACGGTACGGGCGTCCTGCATTTTATCGAGCATAGCGATCTGGTGGGCAAGGCGCTCTTCGGATTTTTATTGCTGATGTCTTTGTATAGCTGGTATTTGATTTTTGTGAAATCGATCACGAATGTTCAGATGCAGCGTCGCTCAACCAAGTTTCTGGCCGAGTTCTGGAGCGCCAGTTCGCTTGAGCAGGTTGAAAATGAACTCAAGACTCACGGGGCCACCGAGCCCTTTTCGCATGTAGCGAGCCACGCCATACATGCCTGCAACCATCATGCCAAGTATGGCGCATTGAAGCTCGAAGAAAAGGGTTCGACGGGCGCGTTCGTGACACGCACGATACGTAAAGTCATCGACGAAGAAACGGCAAGGCTGGAAAATGGCCTGACGGTTCTGGCTTCGATAGGCTCCACCGCGCCGTTTGTGGGCTTGTTTGGCACAGTTTGGGGCGTGTACCACGCACTGGTCAGCATTGGCCTGTCCGAAGGGGTGAGTGTGAACCGGATTGCCGGCCCGGTAGGCGAAGCGTTGATCATGACCGGCTTGGGGTTGGCTGTGGCGATTCCGGCCGTGCTGGCGTATAACGGCTTTGTACGCGGCAATCGAGTCTATCTGGCTCGTCTGGATGCCTTCGCCCACGATCTGTTTACCTTTCTGTCTACGGGGCAGCAAGTGGATGTGTCCAATATCAAGCGGCGCCATGTGGCGCTGGCGGTCTCGGGGGAATAAGCATGGCATTTGGAAGCTTCGATGGCAAGGAGGGCAGCCATACCGTCTCGGAAATCAATATGGTCCCGCTCATCGATGTCATGCTGGTGCTGCTGGTGATCTTCATGATTACGGCACCATTGTTGACTCATTCGATCAAAATCGATATTCCGCAGGCCAGTGCCGAGCAGGTCAAGCCGGAAGTTAAATCGATAGATCTGGCCGTTGATGCGCACGGACTCTTGTTCTGGAACGAGCAGCCGGTGCGTATGGACCAACTGACGCAACGCTTTTCGCAGGAGGCGCAAGCAAATCCGCAACCTCGGGTACGCATACGCGCAGATTTGAATACGCGCTATGAAGTGCTGGCGCAGATAATGGGCGACGCCCGTCTGGCGGGTTTGAAGCAACTGGGATTTGTCACCCGGCCTCCGGTCGCGCCAACGGGAAAGTAAGCCGCCTAATTTGTAACTTCGCCGCGATAGCCCGAGGCGTTTCACCCAAAATTTTCGGTTCGATATAGAATCACGGCATGCGAGTTCTAGTAATTGAAGATGATGCCACCCTGGGCCACGCGCTACAGGAGTTCCTGATCGAGCAGGGGTATGCGGTCGACTGGCTTAAAGACGGCGAACAGGTGCTAGGAGCCGTGGCGGGGCAATCGTACGACCTGCTGTTGCTTGATTTGAATCTGCCTGGTTTAAGTGGTCTCGAAGTGTTGCGTCAGATGCGCACCAATGGGCAGCAGATCCCGGTGCTGATCCTGACGGCGCGCGACGGCGTCGAAGACCGCGTTGCGGGCCTTGATGCAGGGGCCGATGACTACGTCACCAAGCCTTTCGAGTTGCCCGAGCTGGCGGCTCGGGTGCGCGCCTTTGCCCGGCGCAGGGCAGGCCAGGCGCAGCCGTTCATCGAAGCAGGGCCTCTGGTGTTCGACACCGTGGGCCGCGAGGTGCGCGTCAACGGTGATCGCCTGTCTCTTTCGGTACGCGAACTGTCGGTGCTTGAGATGTTGATGGCGCGTGTGGGCCGGGTGGTCACCAAACGTCAGATCGTCAACTCATTATCAGCATGGGATGCCGACTTTAGCGAAAATGCCGTTGAGGTTTATGTATATCGCCTGCGCAAGCGTCTTGAAGGGACGGGTGCGGGCATACAGACTGTGCGTGGCTTTGGCTACTTGCTCGACGTTGAAAGTGCCGCCTGATTCGTCAGCCGGGTCATCCAGACTCGGATTTTCACCAGGGCGGCTGGCTGCCCTGATGCCGCGGGGGTCGCTCGCACGCCATTTGGTGCTGCGTCTGTTGCCCGCAGTCATTGTCTTGGTTGTGCTCGACCTGATATCGACCTGGGCCATGACGCGCCAGATCAGCCTGGACGCTTGGCTGCTCGAAGATATTTTCTGGTCCATGATCCTAAGTCAGCTCTTGCTTATATTGCTGTTTGCCTGGGTATTGGTGTCCGGCGTGCGTTCGGGTCTGGAGCCGATCAATCGGCTCTCCGAAGAAATCACCCGGCGTTCCATTGAGGATTTGCAGCCTCTGGGCATGTCGGGGCTGCCGACTGAAATGGTTCCGATGGTTGCGCACTTCAACGATCTTCTGGTGCGTCTGGACGACTCCATGCAGGCTCAGAAACGTTTTATCGGCCATGCGGCGCATCAACTCAGAACACCGCTCTCCGGCCTCAAGCTGGAGTCTGAACTGATGCTGGCGCGGGAACTGCCCGATGACGTGCGCGCGCGCGCTGAGCGAATCAAGAGCGTGACTGATCGCATGATCCGTCTGGGTCAGCAGTTGCTGGTGCTGGCGCGCGTGGACTCATCGACCCGTCCGCAAGACAGTTTTATCCGTCTGGATTTGTGCGAATGGGCCCGTATCAGCGGCGCCGAGTGGATACCGGCGGCGCGCGCCAATCACGTGCAAATACATTTGGTTGCGCCCGATGACCCCGTCTGGATTGATGCCGATCCGCTGCTGCTGGAAGAATTGCTAAGCAATCTGATCGATAACGCATTACGCTATGGCATTGGGGCGCAAAATATCCGTCTGCAAATAACGGCCAATCCGCCCACACTGGCGGTCGAAGACGACGGATCCGGAGTCGACGAGGCCGATAGCGTGCGGGTCTTCGAGGCCTTTTACCGTTCACCTCGAGCCAACGCCGGCGGCTCCGGGCTGGGCCTGGCGATTGTTCGGGAAATTGCAAGGGCTCATGGAGCCTGGTGGAATCTGGCTAGCCGTCCGGTGTTTTTGGGTACGCGGATAAGCGTCGTATTTCCCGGCCCGCGCATTGGCGCCAAACTAACAAGAGTGACAGCATGAATAAGACAGTGACAGCGCATGATGGTTCGACAGCGAAGCGATCGTCCGGTGCGGCGCTGATGATGGGTGCGCTGGGCGTAGTCTATGGTGATATAGGCACCAGCCCGCTGTATACCATCAAGGTTTCGTTGTCAGAGTTTGGCACGCTCGACAATGAGCACATTCTGGGTGTGTTGTCGATTTTGTTTTGGATGCTGATGGTAGTGGTGTCGCTTAAATACGTGATGCTGGTGCTGCGCGCCGATAACCATGGCGAGGGCGGAACGCTGGCGTTAATGGAGCTGGCCGTGCGCGGCCTTTCGGGACAGAAGAAATGGGTCTTGACCGTGCTGGGCTTGATCGGCGCGGCGATGTTTTATGGGGACAGCATGATTACGCCCGCTATTTCGGTGCTGTCGGCAATTGAAGGGGTGGGTATCATCTCCCATGGGCTGGACCACTGGATTGTTCCCTTGTCCGTGCTGGTGCTGATGGGCCTTTTTTTTATTCAGTCGCGGGGCACCGGTGCGGTCGGTAAATTGTTTGGACCCATCATGCTGTTGTGGTTTGTGACGCTGGGCGTATTAGGCGCCTGGCGTATCGCACAGACGCCGCAGATACTTCTGGCTCTCAATCCCATGTGGGCGCTGGCCTTTATTGCTGAAGCTCCCTGGGGTACCTTTTTGTTGCTGGGCGCAATCGTGCTGGCGCTCACGGGCGCCGAAGCCCTGTACGCCGATATGGGCCATTATGGGCGACCCGCCATTCAGCGCGCCTGGTTCAGCTTGGTGCTCCCCGCCCTGGTGCTGTGTTATTTCGGACAGGGAGCCTTGTTGATGGCGGATCCTTCAGCCATTAAAAATCCGTTTTTCCTAATGGCGCCTTCCTGGGGGCTGGTGCCATTAGTGGTTCTGGCCACTGTTGCGACAATCATTGCTTCGCAGTCTGTGATCTCCGGGGCGTTCTCGGTTACCCGCCAGGCCGTTCAACTGGGGTTTTGGCCGCGCATGATGATATTGCATACCTCGGCTCGTGAGGAAGGGCAGGTTTATTTGCCGCGCGTCAATATGTTGTTGTTTGTCGCGGTGCTGGTGCTGGTGCTGGCCTTTGAATCGTCCGACCGTCTGGCGCATGCTTACGGGTTTGCGGTAACGGGCACGATGCTGATGACTTCGATGCTGGCCTTTTCCGTACTGCCCCGAAAATCGGTGGGCGTAAAACGTGTTTTATGGATGTCTGTGCTCAGCGTGTTCCTGATACTGGATATTCTGTTGTTCTCGTCCAACGCGCTGAAAATTGTCGAAGGAGGCTGGTTGCCGTTGGCCGTTGGCCTGACTATTCTCGCCATGATGCTGACATGGAAACAGGGTCGCGAAAAAATGCACGAGGCCCTGGCCGGCGATCAGCAGCCGCTTAAAACGTTTATGGAGGCGCTTGAAGAGTATCCGCCCACGCGCGTCGACGGCACAGCGGTATTCATGAGCATGATAGTCAATACCGTGCCGCCAGCACTTTTGCACAATCTTAAGCATAACAAGATACTGCACGAGCAGGCCGTCTTTTTAAATGTACAGAGCGCAGACGTACCCTATGTGCCGTTTAGCGAGCGTTTTGTGCTTGAGCGCCTTAGCCGTTCCAGCTGGCAGGTTGTTGCCACGTGGGGATTCAAGCAAGAGCCCAATGTGCCGCAGTTGCTCGAGCAGATTGGGCAGGCGCATCCCGAGTTGAATCTGGAACCCATGCGAACGTCGTATTTCCTGTCGCGCCAAACTGTCATTGTCGTGCGCAGATTGCCATGGCGTTTGCGCTGGCGCCGCAGCTTGTTCGCCTTTATGGCGCGTAATGCCACTCGCAGCACACGGTTCTACAAGATACCGCCTAATCGGGTCGTTGAAATGGGTATGCAATTGGAGCTGTAATTGTAGATATTAATGACAATGATTCGCATTTATGTGTTTAAATAGCTACTTGTTTTTAACGCATGAATGGGGAATCGATGAAGTATGGTTCATTAATGACGGGGCTTCTTGCCGCAACGATAAACGCTGCTTATGCTGCTGAATCCGACGTCGTCTTGTACGGTATTGCGGACGCCGGTATTGCTTCTACTCACGAATCCGGCCCCGATGGCGCGAAGCGCTCCGTGACCGGAGTTGTCTCCGGCGGCCTCACCGATTCGCTGTTTGGCATCAAGGGTCAGGAAAAGCTGAGCGATGATCTGTCGGCGACATTTCAGCTCGAATCGCTTTTTGATGCGGCAACAGGACATCTGTCCGACACGGACAGATTTTTTAGCCATTCTGCGTGGGTAGGCTTGAATAGCGAGCATTTGGGCGAGTTGCGGCTGGGACGCCAACATACGATCGCGCAGCAATTTGGTAGCCAGCTCGAAATTGCATCCTGGAAAGAAATGAGCATGGGCGCCACCTTCAAGGCATCGGACAATTATCGAGTCAGCAACGCCGTCAATTATGTATCGCCTTCGCTCTCGGGCTTGAGCTTTGGCGCTGGATACAGCTTTGACCTCATTGGCACGCAAATCAGCGGCCAGAAATCACCCATGGTCAGCACCGCTTTGCAGTATAGCCAGGGGCCTTTATTGCTCGTGGCAACTTGGGATAAGGCCTATTTATCCGGCACTGTGCGGCCCGGGGGTAGAAATCCCGAAGCCTGGCAGCTGGGCGCTTCGTACGACTTTGAAGTGGCAAAGCTCTCGGTCGCGTGGAGCCGCATGAAAAATGGCTATGCCAGCCTGGATGGTGGCGATCCGAGCGGGCTGGGCATCGGGCTTGGGGCGGCCGAGTTTGCCAATGGCGGCCAAGAGGACGCATATCTGCTTGGGCTCGCCGTCCCCGTGAGTGCTCATGGCACGGTTCTGGCCCAATGGTCTTACGTCAAACCCGGCTGGCATTGGCAGGACGGCGCAAAAGCCCGGGCTGGGCGGCTGGCAACGCTCGGTTATGTGCATAGCCTGTCACCGCGCACCACCCTTTATGCCATGGCGGGCATGGCCACACGCTATTCACTTGAAGACCAAGTTGTCCGCGGGCAGGGCACGACCACGCGCTACATGACGGGGATCAGCCACAAGTTCTAATCCCGTTTTCCACGCGTCGCGATGCAAGGCCGCCTGCATCAGCAGTGTGGTGGTTATAGGCGAAGTGATGATCAGAAACAGGCTTATCAGAATTTCGTGCCGCACCAGACGCTCGGCCAGCGCCGAAGACACCAGCATCGACGCCAATAATACGATGCTTGGGCTTGTGGTCTTTCGTATGTTGGAAGAAAGGGTTCGCAGCAATGCAGCGAACCCATGTGCCGGCCAGACGGATTATTGGTTGGCGGGCACCGTGATGGTGGTTTCTCTTAGAATGCCGCCGCTGCCGACGCTTCCCTTGGTGACCGTATTTTGTCCCGACATTTGCATCAGGCAGTCTTGTTGCAGGCCGGTAGGCAAGGCCTTGCAACGGTTCATCGCGTCTTGCTGATAATTGGGGCTGCCGACAACCAGTTGATTGCGTAGGGCTTCTTCCCGCGCCGCGCCGGCTTCTTTCAGGCAGGTGGCGCGACCCTCGGTAGCCTGGGGGCTACTGCAATGCGCCACGTCAGCCCGGTATTGCGCCTGGATTTCCGCATTGGTTTTATTGGCGGCCGCTGATGCGACCGAAGGAGCAAGCCCTGCGCCTAAAGCACAAATAGCCAAAGTTTTACATGTAAGTTTCAGTAGTTGAATAGCCATGGTTGAACCTCGCAGTGTGAATGTAGCGGATAAAAATGCCACACATTTAGTATAAGGCTATTTGTGATGCGGCCTCGCCTATGCTGGTCTGTTTGGCGGACATGGGCATATTTACTTAAACCTTGCAAACGTTCAACGTGCGTCCCGGACGCTAGCCTTGTACCAGGAAATCGATGACAATCTGGCCGGGTTCGCGTGATACGTACTTGATCTCTACCTTGTCACCGAAATGGCTTTGAATTTGTGAAAGCAAGGGCAGAGGATCGTGGTCGTTGCAAAATCGCATGGTTTCCCCCGCGCCCAGGGCCGACAAAGCGCCGAAAATGGAAGCATGGCGAAATCGTTTGGCGACGCCGCGGGCATCGAACGGGTAGACATTTTCAGCAAGAACGGGAATAGCCGAGTCATGGGCCATGATGAATATCCTTAAAAGGTGAGGTTAAAGTGCATATTTGTTTATTATAGGTAGCGATGCTCTCAAACCAGGCTTGAACCACGTTGCCAATAAGGCTTAGTTCCGCAAGGTATTCGGTGTAGCGTTTCGGCTGGCATTTGATGGTTCAGCTTACGACAAGCTGTGCTGCGCCTGGGTTCATTTCGCCTATTGCACAGGCCTGCATGAAACCGCCATCGAGAAACAGATCCAGCACGGATTGGACGGCTGAGGGTGCACAGGCAACCAGCAAGCCGCCCGAGGTTTGCGGATCGGTTAGCAAGGTGCGCGCGGTCCCGGGCAGGTGATCCGCCAACTGGACGTCGGACCCATACGATGCCCAGTTGCGTGCCGATGCACCGGTGTAGAGGCCCGCGCTCGCCAGCTCGGGCACGCCTTGTATCCACGGCAGGGCTGCGTAGCGGATATGGGCTGTCAACCCCGACCCACGGCATAGCTCTAGCGTATGGCCCAGCAGCCCGAAGCCGGTGACGTCCGTCATGGCATGCACGCCGTCCAGGGTCGCGAGCTGGATGCCGGGAAGGTTCAGACGTGTGGTGGTGTCTATCAGGCTTTTGTAACCAGCCTTGTCCAGGCGGCTTTTCTTGAGCGCGGCGGACAGTACACCTATGCCCAGGGGTTTGCCCAGCACCAATACGTCGCCCGCTTGGGCGCCATTGTTGCGCATTAAATGTTGCGGGTGCACGACGCCCAGCGCCGCCAGGCCGTATATGGGTTCCACCGAGTCTATGGAATGGCCGCCAGCCACGGGGATGCCTGCTGCGGCGCACACGGACGCGCCGCCTTCGAGTATGCGGGCGATCATCTCATGCGGCAGAACGTTAATGGGCATGCCGACCAGCGCCAGCGCAAGAATAGGCTTGCCGCCCATGGCGTAGACGTCCGACAGCGCATTGGCTGCAGCGATCCGGCCAAAATCGAAGGGGTCGTCCACGATAGGCATGAAAAAATCAGTTGTTGCAACGATGGCTTGCTCATCGTTAAGCCGATACGCGGCGGCGTCGTCCGAGTTCTCGGTGCCGACCAATAAATCCGGGAAGGCCTGCGACGGGGCGATGTTCTTGAGTAGTCCGGCCAGGACCGCGGGTGAAATCTTGCAGCCGCAGCCTCCTCCGTGGGAGAGTTCGGTCAGGCGTGGTGGTGTGCTCGTAGCGTTCATCAGATGGGCTTTTTAGTTGGAGTGCCTGGCGAGACAGGCGAATCAAGTTTGTAGACAGGCGTATCGAGTTTGTGGACGGGCGTATCGAGTTTGTGGATGGGCGTATCAAGTTTGTAGACGGGCGTATCGAGTTTGTAGACAGCTATATCAAATTTGTAGCGGCACCCCTTGTGGGTGCCACCATCTAAATCAACAGTGTCTGTGACTATGTCCGCTTCAGTGCGCGTGATTCCCTGTAGCAGGCTTTGGGCCTGTAGAAGGCCGTCTGCCGCGTTGGGGCGGAATGTGAAACGCGGGGCGTGGGACAAGCCCTTGAAATGTTCGTGACTGCTGCGCGCATAGGCCGGATCGTAATGCAATTGAACTAGTTCACCGAATAATTGGGTGCGTGCATCGGCATCAATCAACTGATGCCAGTGATCGATCGTTTTCTTGCTGTGCAGGCCGACAAGGCGGGCCAGCAGTTGTTTGAAATGCTCTGGATCGTCAAACAGATGTCCGTAGTCTTGCAGCAGAAAGGTGATGCGGTCATCGAGGCTGGCTTGCACGTTAATGCAGGTGCTGCGATGGAAGGTGTTGAGCAGCAATTTAGATACGCTGAGGGATCCGATTCGGCTGCTTTCCGCTTCGACAAATACCGGTTGGGCCGGATCGAATTGCGCCAAGGCGGCCATCAGATCCGATTCAAAGTGTTTCTGCGAAGGCTGTTTGCGGCCCGGAAGCGCGCCCAGCAAGGAACCACGATGGCAGGCCAGCTGTTCCAGGTCGAGCACTTGGGCGCCGGCCTGATTCAAGGCTTGTAACAGACGTGTCTTGCCAGAACCTGTGTGCCCCGTCAGGACGATGAACTGGAATTCGGCGGGCAGGCGTTCGAGCGAATCGATCACCCAGCGGCGGTAGGTTTTGTAGCCGCCATCGAGCTGCCTGGCCTGCCAGCCTATCATATTGAACCAGGTCGTCATCGAGCCCGAACGCTTGCCCCCGCGCCAGCAATAGACAAGTGGCCGCCACTGGCGGGGCCGGTCGGCGAATAACGTGTCCAGATGCAGACCGATGTTTTTGGCGACCATTGCCGCCCCCACCTTGGTCGCCTCAAAGGCCGATACCTGGCAGTACAAGGTGCCGACGGTTACACGTTCTTCGTTGCTGAGAACCGGCGCGTTAATGGCGCCGGGTATATGGTCGTCGGCGTATTCCAGCGGTGTGCGGACATCAATGATTTCGTCGAAATCGGCAAGCTGGTCCAAAGAGGCAAGCAGAGTTTTCAATCGGAGACTGCAATGGTTTTTTAACAAGAAGACCTGTGTTTGACAAGGCGTATCGTGAAAATGTGCAAGACCAATTATCGCATGCCCGAGCCGGCAGGATTTTGGAGCGGCAGCCCTTGCAGTGACAGCCCTTGTAATGACAGGCCTTGTAGTGACAGGCCTTGTAGTGACAGGCCTTGTAGTAATGGGATGGTCGCCCCTACCCGAAACGGCATCGATGTGCCAAAGTGGCGATAGTTAGTCCACTTAACCGAGAGAGGCGACCGAGATGAAGATTACTACGATTGGGATTGAT
>SCRC01000038.1 GCA_004297945.1 Candidimonas sp.
ATTCTGGTGCGGCTGGCAGGAATTGAACCCACGACCCCTTGGTTCGTAGCCAAGTACTCTATCCAACTGAGCTACAGCCGCTTCAAAAGAGGCGTAACTATACCATAAATCAGGGGGCATGTCGCGAGGCAAAAGCGCCTGCAATAATGGCCCATAGTCATTGATTCAGCCTGTTCCAGGCGGGATTCATCGCTACACCCACGGGGAAATTCTCGTCTATCATTGAGGTTTGGCGGTATTGTCGAACCGTTGTCCGATCAGGCACGATCCACCGTCACACCAGGAGGCTTTCTTGTCCACTTTATCCAAAATCACATGTGTTGAAGACTTTCGGAAAATGGCAGTATGCCGGGTGCCACGAATGTTCTATGACTATGCCGACTCGGGATCATGGACGGAAGGCACCTACCGGTCGAACGAAAACGACTTTCAAAAGCTGAAGTTGCGTCAGCGCGTTGCCGTCAATATTGAAAAACGGTCGCTACGCAGCACAATGATCGGCGCCGATGTGGCCATGCCAGTGGCCATTGCGCCTACGGGTCTGACCGGCATGCAGCATGCCGACGGCGAAATCTTGGGCGCACGCGCCGCCGAAAAATTCGGCATTCCGTTTACGCTGTCCACGATGAGCATCTGTTCCATTGAAGACATCGCGGCCCACACGCAAGCGCCCTTCTGGTTTCAGCTTTATGTGATGCGCGACCGCGATTTCATCGAGCGCCTGATCGACCGGGCCAAGGCCGCCCGCTGCTCGGCGCTGATGATCACTCTGGATCTGCAAGTTCTGGGGCAGCGGCACAAGGACATCAAGAATGGCTTGTCCACGCCGCCCAAACCCACACTGGCCAATATCATCAACCTGATGACCAAGCCGCGCTGGTGCCTGGGCATGCTGGGCACCAAGCGCCGTACGTTCGGCAATATTGTGGGCCACGCCAAAGGGGTGGGCGACCTATCCTCCTTGTCGTCCTGGACGGCCGAGCAGTTTGACCCGCGCCTGAGCTGGAGCGATATTGAGTGGATCAAAAAACGTTGGGGCGGCAAGATCATCCTTAAAGGCGTCATGGATGCGGAAGACGCACGCCATGCAGTCGACAGCGGCGCCGATGCGTTGATCGTATCCAATCATGGCGGCCGTCAGCTCGACGGCGCTCCATCCTCCATATCGGCCCTGCCGCATATTGCTCAGGCTGTCGGCCGCGATATTGAAGTCTGGATGGATGGCGGCATACGTTCCGGCCAGGATGTGCTCAAAGCCATTGCGCTGGGAGCCAAAGGAACCATGATCGGGCGCTCGTTCCTTTACTCGTTGGGCGCCATGGGCCAAGCCGGCGTCACACGCTGCCTGGAGCTCATCGCCAACGAGCTCGATATCACCATGGCGTTTTGTGGGCGCACCAATATCAACGATGTCGACCGTTCCATCCTGCTTAACAGCGATCTGTTCGATCAACCCGGACGGGGGTGATTGGAAGCGCAGGTGATATTGGAGTAAGTAAGGCGGAAGGGAAATTTCTGCTGGGGGGATGGTGGCACCCACAAGGGATGCCGCTACATGAAAAGCGTATTCAACTTGCCAGTTTGATCAACCCAACAGATTAATATCCCAGGCATGCACTTTTTGCCGCTGTTCGCCTAAACCGTCGATGCCCAGGCGCACGACATCGCCAGCTTTCAGATAAACAGGCGGCTTCTGCCCAAGGCCTACGCCCGGCGGTGTACCGGTGGAGATCAGGTCGCCCGGATAGAGCGTTGTGAACTGACTGATGTAATGCACCAGAAATGCAACATTGAAAATCATGGTTCGAGTATGGCCGTTTTGAAAACGCTGGCCGTTCACCTCTAGCCACATAGCCAGATTTTGCGGGTCGGCAATTTCGTCGGTGGTTACCAGCCAGGGCCCGATGGGGCCGAAGGTGTCGCAACCTTTGCCCTTATCCCATTGATTGCCACGTTCAAGCTGGTACTCACGCTCGGACACGTCGTTGACCACGCAGTAGCCGGCAACGTGCTTGAAGGCATCGGCCAGGCTAACGTAACGCGCCTTAACGCCTATCACGACACCCAGCTCCACTTCCCAATCCGTCTTTACCGAACCTTTGGGCATGACGATGGGATCGTTGGCGCCCGAGGGCGTGGACCACTTGCTGAAAAGAATAGGTTCTTTAGGTATTTCAGCACCGGTCTCCGCTGCATGATCGCTATAGTTCAGGCCCACACAAATAAACTTGCCCAGACCCGAATACGGCGTTCCGATGCGGCCGGGATCATTCACGATGGGCAGGCTGGCTACATCAATGGCCTGCAAAGCCTTTAGCTGCGCTGGACTTAGCGTTTGAACGTTAATGTCGGGCAGTTTGCCCGACAAATCACGCACTTTGCCTTGCGCATCGAGACACCCGGGTTTTTCCTGGCCTACTGGCCCGTAACGTAATAATTTCATGTTTGTTCCTTGTAAATCGAAATGCCCAGACCGCGCGCCGTCAATTCGACCAGCCGCCGTCAATGATTTGCGAAGTGCCTGTGGTAAAGCTGGACTCGTCCGAGGCCAGATACAGTGCCAGCGCAGCGATTTCCTGCGGCCGGCCCACGCGCCCTATCGGTTGGCGCGCCACAAAATCGGCATGTATTTGTTGCTCGGTTTTGCCGTATTTAGCGGCCTGAGAAGCAATCCGTCCTTTAAGGGAGGGCGATTCGACCGTTCCTGGGCAAATCGCGTTGCAGCGGATGCCTTGCGACACAAAATCGGCGGCAACGGCCTTGGTCAGGCCGATGACGGCCGCCTTGGTCGTGCCGTATACGAAGCGATTGGGCACGCCCTTGATGCTGGAGGCGGCCGACGACATATTGATGATCGAGCCACGGTGCTGCTGCAACATGCCGGGCAGAAACGCACGGATCATCTGATACATGGCCGTCACGTTCAAATCCAACGAAAAATTCCACGCGTCCAGATCGCAATCGAGTATGGAGCCGTCATGCACAAAGCCGGCACAATTGAACAGCACATCGACCGGACCCAACTCTTTGGCCAGGGCCGCAATCTCCGCCGGCTTGGTGACATCCAGACGCCGGGCCGTGCAACCTTGCAAACTCGCCAGTAAATGATCGTTGATATCGGTGGCAAAAACCCGCGCCCCTTCCTCGACGAACCGCTCGGCGGTAGCCCTGCCTATCCCTTGTCCCGCCGCTGTCACCAACGCGACCTTCCCTGCTAAACGACCTGCCATGATTCACTCCAATTACAACGTGCGGTGGGCACGGCGCCCGCCCTGCCCATCCTATTGAACCGCGCGCGCCAAATCGCCATGAACCGGCGCGCGCAACTGATTATTTGCCTGCGCTGGTTACCGACTCGGGCAAAGGAGCACCATGATATTTTTCGTAAATAGCATTTAGCTTGCCGTTTTTCAGGTTCGCCCGCACCCAGTTGTCGACCCAGGCTTTCAACTCGGTATTGCCCTTGGCCAGGCCCACACCCAGCATGGCCTGCGACAGGACGATCTTGGTTTCCATCTGCTTTTTGGGATCTTTATGATTGATCCCCTGCAACAATGCCGGCGCAGTTGCAAAGATGTCGCCCTGGCCACTGATCACCGCGGTAATCGAAGTAGCGTCATCGTCAAAGCGCAAGATGTGGGTACCTGGAAGCGCCTGTTTGGTAATCGCCTGATCGTTGGTGGTTCCACGCGTGGAAATAACCGTTTTGCCCACCAGATCTTTCAAGGTTTTGATGTTCATGCTTTTGGGCGCACCCACCACGGCCTGAATGGCCGCATAAGGAACAGAAAAATCCACGACCTTCTGGCGCT
>SCRC01000039.1 GCA_004297945.1 Candidimonas sp.
ACTCTCAGTCGGGCAATCTCAATCGTTCTATGTGAATTCCCATCGCTCCATCCGGGTCGAAGAAGTCCAGCCAACCTAATTTATAGGGATCATCATGAAATTGCTTAAATTGGCCGCATTCGCGGCCGTTATTCTTTTGGCCGGCTGTGCTACGACTGGCCAGCCGCCTGATCTCGCCGCACAAGTCAAAAAGGCGTGTGCGGTCGCCCAGCCCACCGTGGCCAGCCTGCAAGCTATGTCCGCCGATATGACCAACACCCAGCAAGCCGACCTCGGCCAAGCGTCGTTTGTCATCGATCACGTCTGCACGGCGACCGTGCCGGCGTTACCGCAGAACCTGACGCAGTTCGTGCAGACGGCGTTCCCACTGGTCATCAAGATCGTCGTGGGCTCGTCGCTCGATCAGCAGACCAAAACCACGACTGTTATTGCCTTGACGACTGCCCAGGTGGCTGTATCGGCGGCGATGACGCAATAATGGAAAGCAAGTTCCTGACCGAGTTGAGCACCAAATGCGTCGACAATCTAGCCATGGGCGGTCGAGGCATTTGGAAAATCACCGATCCACTTGTCTATTGCTCCGAGATTCTCGGGCGCGTCATTACGGTCGAGGCTGGCTTTTTGACAGACTACGCTAGTGTTCCTAGGGTTCCGATTGCGTATCTGCTGCTGGGCGACACGTGTCACACTGAATCGGTCATACATGACTGGTTATATCATCACCATGAAATCTGTGACGAGCAGACAGCGAATCGGGTGCTGCTTGAGGCATCCAAAGCGATCCGCTCGCCCGCCTGGCGCCGGTCGCTCATGTACCTGGGCGTGGCTATTGGCGGTAGAAGCTCATGGGAAGAGGACGGCCGCGGCGATGGCCATTCAATTATTAATGGGCGGATTGTTTAGGAGGTGCAGAATTTTGTGAGTTCAGGTCGTGTTGTACCGCTTGCTGAATCGCTGGGGTGGCAATTGCGCTTACTAATTCCCAGCTTTTATTTACCATCCATCCGCCAATTACCACGAGTATAGCCAATACCACCCCCGCAGCATAAATTTTGTGTGACATGCTCGATACTTTATCGCCGATATCTTCTATCTTTTTCTGTAGATGGTCTTCAATCCGATCAACTTTTGTAGTGTGTTCGGCGACGCTTTGCGTCAGGGATGTAATGGTAGCCCCGAGCGCGCCAACCGATTTTTGCAACTCCATAATGGTTTGCAGGGTAAAGTCATGCCCCGGCGCACCATAAGTTGCGGCCATAGGGACTACCTGCGGCTCGTCGGGAGTCGTGTCTCTGGTAGATGATCTGGGCGCTGACCTGGTTGTCATTATTGTTCGAAACGAATTTTTAACCATTCCCACATATCGGCCGGCCCACGTCCGTAATATGACGTGACGGGCGTGACTAATGCCGAGCCCAAGGTTGCAGCTTCTCCTTCTTTTTGGCCTGTTATGCCAATTTTGTCAGAAACTTCTTTTGTTGTTCCGGCGAATCGCACTAGCCAGCCGCTGTTTCCTTGAAGCTGGAAGCGATCCTGTTCGTCGATAATGCTCGTAATTGCAGTATCGATCTCTACAGTTTCTTGTCGAAGAGGAATAATTAAGTATATTGCCATGGCCAGAGTATAAATGAACCGTGATTTTATTGACGCATTCACCTATAAATATAGGGGCTATCCCTAGCATAACAACTGCAATTACTCGAAAACAAAACCGCCAGTCTCTCACACGAGGGGCTGGCGCCCTATTTGCGTTTGTGCGCCGTCCGGTAACTCTATTTGCACAATCAAACCAAAAAAGTCGGCTTTTTATATACCCACTTCGACATATCCTCACCACGTTCGAATGCTTTGATCCTCTCTCTACACTCCATTTCCTCGGCAATCGACGGGCCTCCTCTTACGACATATCCGGCGCCGATGGGCGGTTGGCCGTACCCGCCATGAATGAGATTGAAATTCGAATCGACGTCATCGCTCGTGAAATATGGATTTTTCTCGAGTTTTGTATCGATGATCTGCCAAGAATTTTCTCCCGCCTCTTTTCGGAGGGCCATGAGCGCATCCTCGAATTTATCGAAATCGCGCCAAAAGTCGTTCCAGCCGTGTTGCTCTGTATTGGATTTTGAAAACATAAAAACTAAAATTCGTTTCATGATTGCTCCAATGCCCATTGGGCGCGCAGCGATTCATTATCCTGACGCTCAGCCAGCCATTTTTTATAGATCTCTGGCTCCATATATTCGATAACCGACGGCACACCGATTTCCCACAATTTACGTCGGACACGAGAAAGCAGGGCGGCATGCGTGCCCACCGGCATCGGTTTGAAATCCGGGCGAAATGCCCAGAGGTCGGCATCGTTGCGATATCGAATGAGTGCTATTTGCTCAGGCAGCGCTCCGGACTGTTCGGCCAGGGTCTGCACCTGCTTGAGCGTCTCCGCGACGACCCCCCAAAGTTGCTCATCTAGGGCCGTCAGCATCTGGGCTACGTCCGCGGGCACCTGGTTGCGTCCAGATTCCCAATATTGCGCTGTGCGCAATTGGACGTGGGCCTGGTCAGCCACCCACTGCAGGGACAGCCCCAGGCTTTCTCGGATCGTTTTGAGTTCAGCGGAGGTCATTCAGCCTCGTCTTCATCGTCTTCGCCGGCCCATTCGACGGCGGCAGCTGACAAATTAAAGTCTTGTGCCCAACCGTTGATATGGTCTCGTGCTTTGATTTCGATACTGGCCGGATTACCTTCGCCGAGTTGAAACTCAGCTTCGGCCGCCCAGGCGGAAAGCTGTTCTGCGGTCGGGGCCACATTCAAAAACGTTTTGTGCTTTTGGCGCAGAATGTCCGAGATTTCGGCCAGGCCAGCGGGGGTAATGATTTGGTATTTCATGGTGGTGCTCCCTGAGAGTTGGTTCGCGCTTATCGCGATTCCATGACTAAATTATAGTTCATAAAATATGAACTAGCCAAAATTTATTTAATTAGTATTTACCCTATAGGATCGCTCGAATCCACGCCTTGATATCTGGCATTGCTCATTTTACGAGTCACTTGGTGCCACACGAAAGCCGACTCGGGCCGCGGCGTCGATAGAATCTCTTTGGCTTGGTCGACAGTCGTTTCGGGATCGAGCCATTCCCGTGCCGTGTCGGGCGTCAGCACCATCGGTCGCCGCGGGTGTATTTCGAGCAAATCCTGGGCCGCATCATCGGTCACGATCGCAAACCCGTGGTGCCCATCGCTTTCGGCGCCCTGGGCCCAGCCAGATACCGCGGCGAGCAGAATAGGGCTTTGGTCTTTTGGGTAAATGAACCATGGTTGCTTATTAGGTTTTTCGCCCGTCCATTCGTACCAACCGTCGGCGGGCACGATCATGCGTCGCTGTAAGGTTCCGCGCCAAAATCCGGAGTTGGCCAGCAGCTTATCAAGCCTGGCATTGGGCGCCGGGCCTGTTTTACCCCATGACGGCAGGTAACCCCAGAACAATCTTTGCATCGCCCATTTACCATTGTCGAGTTGGTGTATCGTCCAGGGCATCGATCCAGGTGCTACGTTATAGCGCGGGCCGTCAGGGGCATCTAGGATTGTGTAATCGTTGACCCGCATGGTTTCCATGTAGTCGGCCGCATCGGATTTAGATTGCTTGATCCTTCCGCACATAACTGTTGCCCTTAAATTGCCTCAGCGCGATTTACCAGCCAGAACCAATGTGCGTGTTTCCCATGCCGTGCAAGTTGGCGCCTTGCATAAATACGAACCCGGCCGACATGCCCAGCATCAATTTCAACCGTGTAGTCGCGATCTTCAGCTGTGTCGACAGGCGGCAAGAGTTGTATGGCCTCGGCGACGTATTGACCGGGAATACTAGCCAAAATGCCGTTTTCCGAATCCGCTGGGGGTTGATTCATGACGCTTGTAAACTGTATTGATGGACAGTGGTTTTAGCATGAATACAGTTTAGAAAACTACTGGATATGCGAGCGCTCACATAAAACGTCACATATCGTCCAAAAACAAAAGCCCTTCGATTTCTCGAAAGGCTTGATTTTTTTGGCTCCCCGACCTGGGCTCGAACCAGGGACCTGCGGATTAACAGTCCGTCGCTCTACCGACTGAGCTATCGGGGAATTAAAGAAGCGAGACTATAGCATAAAACTCCGAACCGTCGCAAACCGAGGGCCCATTTTTCGGGCGGTTTGACCCATTTTAATGGGCTCCCGCAGTAACGCTGCTGTCGGCGGCTGCCCGCTTTGGTCGGGCAAACCAGACCAGGCCGATCAGTACCAGAAAGAGGATGGCCGAGGCATAGAATATATCGGCAGCGGACATGGTGAACGCCTGCTCATTGATCAGGTTGTTGATGACGGATGCCGATTGCGCCTGGGTCATGCCTTTTGCATGCAGCGCAGCCATGGTCGCGTCGAACGCGGGCTTGCCGGGGCGTGCAAATTCGGCAAGATGGGCGTGATGCAGGACAGCACGGTTTTCCCATAGCGTGGTCGTGATGGACGTGCCGAATGCGCCGAAGAGCACGCGTACGAAATTCGTCAGGCCGGCGGCTGCCGGGATGCGATGCGGATCCAGACCCGAAAGCGTAATCGTAGTCAAAGGAATGAAGAACATGGCCATGGCCGCACCCTGGATGAAGGTGGGGATCATGATGGTGACGATGTCGACCTCGGTGTTGAATTCGGACCTCATATAGCTGATCAAGGCAAAAATCAGGAATGACATGGTCACGATATAGCGCGGGTCGCGTTTGGCCAGCATCTTGCCCACGATAGGCGAGAAAATGATCGCCAGAATGCCGACTGGAGCCGAGGCGATGCCGGCGTCAGTAGCCGTGTACCCCAGGGTGCTTTGCATCCATAGAGGCAGCAGCACGACGGTGCCAAAGAATACGCCGTAGGCGACCGAGATGGTAACGGTGCCCGAAGTGAAGTTGCGGCCTTTGAACAGCGTCAGGTCGACCACGGGATGTTTGGCGGTCAGCTCCCAGATCACAAAAAATACGAATGAGACGACCACCACAACGGCCATGGTGGTAATCGCCGGGCTGGAGAACCAGTCCAGATTCTTGCCTTTATCCAGCATCAGCTGTAGTGCGCCGACCCATAAAACCAGCAACACCAGGCCGATGCGATCGATCGGCAGCTTGAGCCTTAAGGAATCTCGTTTCTTGTAAATTTCCCAGGTTCCCCAGCCGGCGAGCAGGCCTACCGGCACATTGATATAGAAAATCCACGACCAGCTGTAATTGTCGGAAATGATGCCGCCCAGCAAGGGGCCGGCTACCGGCCCCACCAATAAGGTAATCGACCACAGCGCCAGCGCCATGCCAGCCTTTTCCTTGGGGTAGCTGGCCAGCATCAGGGATTGCGACAAGGGGATCATGGGGCCGGCGACAGCGCCTTGAATGATACGAAAGATCACCAGCGATTCAAGCGACCACGAGAACCCGCACAGCCACGAAGACAGCACGAACAGCAGGATCGACATGACAAAGAGGCGCACCTGGCCGAAGCGCTGTGTCAGCCACCCGGTCAGGGGGATCGTGATGGCGTTGGCCACTGCAAATGAAGTGATGACCCAAGTGCCTTGCGTGGCGCTGACTCCCAGGTCGCCCGCGATGGTGGGGATGGATACATTGGCAATAGACGAGTCCAGCACATTCATGAAGACTGCGGCGGATACGGCGATGGTTCCAAACAGGCGCGCGCGGCCTTCCAGCGGCGCGTAGACCAGTTGTTTAAGTTTGGCCGCAGGCTTGGCCGGCGCCTCGGGGTTGACGATTGCTTCGGTGCTCATGGTTCAAGATTTTTTTTGATGATTTCGTCAATGACTGCTTCGACACCGTTTTTACTGCCTTCAAACACATTCGTTTCGAGTTTGGAGTTTTCGCTTTGCGCGGAGGACTTCTCGTCGGGTTTGACCAGATGCACTTTGGCCACCATTGACAAGCCCACGCGCAAGGGGTGCTCGGCCAATTCTTTGGGATCGAGCGTAATGCGTACGGGAATGCGTTGCACAACCTTGATCCAGTTGCCGCTTGCGTTTTGCGCAGGCAGCAGGGCGAAGGCGCTGCCGGTGCCGGCCGCGATGCCTTCTATTTTGCCGTGATAGACCACATCGCCGCCATACACATCGGCCGTAAGCTCGACATCTTGGCCGGGTAGCATATGAGCCACCTGGCTTTCCTTGAAATTGCCTTCAACCCAGACTTGCTGCAGCGGCACCACAGTCATTAGCGGTGTGCCCGGCGCGACATGCTGACCGACCTGTACAGAGCGTTGTGCGACCATGCCGTTGATCGGGGCGGGAAGGGTAGTGCGGGCAAGGGCGAGCCAGGCGTTGCGTACGTGGTCGGCGGCTAATTGCACGTCGGGGTGGGCGGCGACTGTCGTGCCGGCCGTCAGGGCCTGGTTGGTTAGAAGCTTGGCCCGCGACGCGGCCAGCGCGGCCTGAGCCTGGGCGACGCCGGCCTGCGCAGCTTTTACCGCCGTTTGGGCATGCAAAATTTCCTCACCGCTGATGCCGCCGGTTTTGGCCAGAGTCTGGCGGCGTTTCAAATCGCTTTGGGCCTTGTTCAAGTCTACTTCGGCACGCTCGACATTGGCCTGCTGCAGGGCCACGTCGGCCTTGAGTGCAACATTTTGCACGAACAGCGTATGAGTATGGCGCACGGCTTGAGCCAGCGACGCCTCGGCCTGCTTAAGGGCGACGTCGGCGTCGGTGGCGTCGAGCTTGATCAGCGCGGTGCCCATTTTTACATGCTGGGTATCGTCCGCCTCAATGGCTACGACAGTGCCCGCAATTTGCGAGGTAACCTGCACCAGGTTGCCATGCACGTAGGCGTCGTCGGTGGACTCGTAATGCGACAGTACCAGTACCCACCAGATGGCGTAGGCGATGCCCAGTAGAATAAATACCAGCGCTGCGCCAATCAGCAGCGGTTTGCGTTTGGAAGCCGATTTTTTTTCGGTAGTCATTGCTTTCTCGTGTTTCAGTCAGTCGTGTATCAGTTGGATTTGCGGTCGCCCGGCGTCGCGCTGGGTGTGGCCTGGTCGCCGATCGGGGGTGTGGCCGCCGAGTCGTAGCCGCCTCCCAGCGCGGTTGCCAGTTGCGCGTCAAGGTTGTAGGCGCGCGCGCGCAGGTCGGTGTCCAGAATGGCTTGTTTCTGGACCTCGTTTTGCGCCAGCAGCACTTGCACGTAATTGCCAAGGCCGGAGCGATAACGTTGCACCGCGATGTCGTAGGCCGATGAAATGGCCTTATAGCTGGCCCGCTGGTCAACGATCTGCCCTTGCAGTGCGCGTATCGCGGTGCTGACGTCGGCCACTTCACGCACCGCCGTCAACACGGTCTGGTTGTATTGGGCAATGGCCAGATCGCGCGCGGATCGTTTGGCGTTAAGTTGCGCGTTTAGGGCGCCGCCATGGAATATCGGCAGCGTAATGGCGGGACCCACGCCGTACATCTTGCTGCCGCCCTTGAGCAGATTGTCCAGGCCCAGAGACATGAATCCGGCGAACGCCGATAGATTGATATCGGGGAAAAATTCTGCCTTGGCGGCGGAGATTTCACTGGAACTGGCCTTGACCTGGAGTTTGGCTGCGACGATATCGGGCCGTCGGCCCAACAGGTTCATGGGTATTTGGCCAGGCACGCCTTCGGGCACTGCGGCCAGCTTGGCGCGCGATATGGCCTGGCCTTGCTCGGGGCCTTCGCCCATCAGCGCCGATAATTGATGGCGCAACAAATCCGCATTGACGCCGACCTGGCTCAATTGAACCCTGGCCGCCGACAGGGCAGACTCTGCCTGGTTGACTTCGACCTGTGTGTCCAGGCCCGCCGTGACGCGCTGGTGGGTAATTTTGGCAACATCTTCAAGCTGTTTAACAATGCGCTCGATCACCTGATGCTGTGCGAGCGAATTTTGCAGATTGAAATAACTTTGAGTGATCGCGCTGATCAGTGCGTTGCGAGCCAGTTGCGTGTCGACTTGGGCTGCGGCGGCGCGCGACACCGTCGCGGCGTAGCGAGCGCGATTTTTGCCCCACAAGTCCAGATCGAAGCCCAGGGTCAGCTGTAGCGTGTTGTCGGTTTGCATCGACCCTCCAAACGGTGGCGGATAGATGTAGTTTGCGGAGAAACGTTCGCGCGTCATCTGATATTCAGCGTTGAGCTGGGGCAGTTGCACGGCGCGCGCACCGCTGACCGCAGCGTTGGCCATGCCAAGGCGCGCTTGCGCCGCTGCCATGGACGGGCTGTTGGTCAGCGCTTGTTTGATCAGGCGGTCAAGTTGTGGGTCTTGGTAGCGCTGCCACCACTGATTCGTTGGCCACGCAATAGAGGTATTGCGCAGTCCAAGCTGGGCGCCATGAATTTCTTTTACGGCAGGCGTGCCAGGGTTGATGGCGGCACAGCCGGTAAGCGCGGTGAACAATAAAAGAGGTGCGAGGAGTTTCATGCTGACAATAAACTGAATATGATTGATGGGGCTGTATCTGACTAGTCAATAATTTACGAAAACCTGTTGCTGCAATTCAAAACATCGAGTGGTTTTCGGGGAGGCGTGGTGGCGAAGGGCGTATCTGGCGCCAAAGACATTCTTGGTTGTACGCGGATCGGATAATGTCTTGGGCTAACCGGGCTTGTGAACCGCCTCGCCCTGCGAGCCGTTTTCTGTGGGGGGGGAGGCGGTATGGGCAGCTGGATTGGCGCCATTGGCGATCATGCGTTGCAAGAACTTGAGCAACAACTCTGTTTCTTGCTTTGAAAAACCCGCCAAATGAGTGTTTAACGTATCGGCCACAGGACCCAGGATGCCCCCTATGACCTGTTGCCCGCTGTCGGTCAATTCCAGTTTGACCACGCGGCGGTCTTCCAGGCAGCGATGCCGGCTTATAAAGCCTTTGGCTTCAAGGCGATCAAGAACGCGAGTCATGGCGCCGGTATCTACATTCGTTACACGGGATAGCTCCGCCGGCGTATTGATGTCGTGGTGGCAAATCATGATCAGCGGCTTCCACTGCTTGGACGTAAGCCCGATGGGAGCAACGCCTTGGTCGATCATGCGATTGATGGATGCGTAAACGTTCTTGATAAGGTGACCGACATTACTGTCTTGCTTGAGCGATTGTTCGTCGGGGCGATAAAACGTCGATTTGGCACCCGCCTTGTGGCCTGCGGTGAACGGATCGCAGGCAGACGCCGCCTCGTTTGATGGCGAGGGGGTTGCCTGGCTCGAAAGGGGGCGCGGTGCATTATTCATGACTCGTATTCTAGCACGATGTATTTGACTAGGCAATTATTGTTTTAACACTAGTTGTTATACATGTATCTGATAAGACATTTTTTTGCTGCACAGTCACCAATTAGGGAATTTTGACCTTCGAAAATGAACGTAGTGCGGAGATGGCACCTCTTTATGTAGCGGCACCCCTTGTGGGTGCCATTATGTCGATACCCATTGTGGCTGCCACCCGACGATAGAGTCCTGCGCCGGCGCTAGGGTTTGTCGGCATTCATGGAGCGTTCGATCTCTTCGCCATGCACATCGTGCGTGATGAACCCGGAGTCGTTGTCTGGCATGGCCAGACGCGTGGGGTCTTTCAGCGTGTCGCGGATGTCTTGTCGCCCGGCTGCCCAGTGTTCGCGCATGGTCGCCAGGCTGAATTGGTAGTCTTTGTAGTGCTGCTCGTAAGGTTTGTTGCGATAAATCAGGTGCACCACGTTATAGCGCTTGCTGCTCGATAGCTCCTGGGCCAGCCTGCAATAGGTATCCTGGGACTGCACATCGGCCGGAATGTCTTTAAGAATATGCGAGAGCAAGACGCGCAGGTGCTGGGTCCAGCGCAACTGGTCGGTAATCAGGCGCGTGCGGCTGGAATACTGTATTTCTTTTATGCGGTCGGATACTTCATTCATCGTGGCGGGGGGGCGTCCGCGCGCGCTCCATAGGTCAACCTGGAAAGCCAGGGTATCGGTGCGAGGGCGCGAATTGAGCACGTCGGCCAGGGGCGTATTCGAGACCAGGCCGCCGTCCCAGTAGTAGTCACCATCGATTTCAATGGCTGGAAACGCCGGCGGCAACGCGGCCGACGCCATGAAATGCTCGGGTTTCAAGGCGATTCGGCTGTTGTCGAAATAAGTGAAATTGCCCGTGCGGACATTCACGGCGCCCACCGATACATGCAGCTCGTCCGAGTTGATGCGATCAAAGTCGCAGAGGCGTTCCAGCGTTTCTTTCATCGGTCGGGTATCGTAATAGCTGGTACTGCCGGGCTCGCCCGCTATGTCCAGTGATGGCCCGGGAAAGCGTGGCCGGAAAAAACCCGGCTGGCCGCCTATGACGGTGTTCATGGCGCTAAAGAAGCTCATGCCCTGGCGCACAGTATCGTTAAGATTGAACAGGCTTTGTTCGATAAAGGGATTGGAAAATCCCAGACTTGGCTGGCAAATGGTTTCCCAGAACTCGATCAGTCGCGCCACGCGTTTGCGCGGCGCGTTGCCGGCGATGATGGCGATGTTCAATGCCCCGATCGAGATACCGGAAAAGCGATTGAGCTTGATGTGGGCTTCGGTCAGGCCCTCGAATACACCTGCCTGGTAGGCGCCCAGCGCGCCGCCGCCTTGGAGCACCAGGGCAATCGTTTCGTAGGCGGGCAAATTCAGTGGTGTGGTCATGGCTATATGAAACCTAAAAAATGAAGCAGCTCAATGTTACCGCACGGTACCCCAAGCACTTACGCAACGCGTGCTGCCCGGGTCAGGACGAAACCATATCCAGGCTTGCCACAAATGCCTCGATCAGCGCTCCGCGGTAACGGGCCTTGTGCAGCACCAACGACAAACGCCGGTGCAGGTCCAGAAAGGGAGTTTCCAGAATAGCCAGCCGGCCGCACGCGACGGCATCCGCTGTGGCGGCTACAGGCAGGCAGGCAATGCCCAGTCCGGCAATCACCGCCTGTTTAATGGCTTCGACCTGCCCCAGTTCCAGCACTATCTGACCACGTGGCAGGGAATTCAGGGCTTGCTGGCTTAATGCCCGCATTGCAGAACCCGGTTCGCGCAGTATCCATTTTGCATCCTTGAAATGTTTGGGGCCCAGGCGCCGGGTCAGAGTCAGAGGATGATGGGCTGCGGCGCACACCACCAAGGCATCGTTGCGCCAGGTTTGTACATCGAGCAGCGGATGATTCACGGGGCCTTCCACACAGCCCACATCGATATTATGTTCGAGGAGCCCTTCAACGATATTACGGGTGTTGTTGACGCTGACCGTCAGCGAAACCTTTGGATGCGCGCCCACAAAGGAACCGAGCAATTCCCCGACGAGATAGTTGCCTACCGTGTTGCTGGCGCCCACACGCAATTCGCCACTTAAGGTTGCTTTGGCATCGCTTGCCTCGCGCAGTATCTCGTGCATGCGTTCGATGATTTCCCGGGCAGCGGGAAGCAGTTCTTTGCCGCGCGAGCTAAGGTGCAGGCGGCCCCGCATGCGGTCAAACAGCGGCGCATTGATCTGGCGCTCCAGTTCGGCCAACGCCATGCTGGCTGCGGGTTGCGTAACGAACAGGCGCTCGGCGGCCGCGCGCACGCTACCTGTTGCCGCAATGGCCGCGAAGACTTCGATCTGCCGAAAGCTGATTCCTATCATCAGCAAATTTTATAGCATTAATAAATATTAATGAATTTATTTATATACGAGGCAATTCTAAAATTGCTTTTGTTTATTAATAAGTAAGAGGTCCTCATGTCAGTTGTATCATCCCACGCCGCATCCCACACCGTAGAGCGGCCGCACGCGCCGCGATCCGGCGCCAAAAACCGTCGAGGGGTGCCTTTGCAGCCTTCGCGTTTGTATGGCTTGTTGTTGGCGACGACAGTGGGCATGGCCGCTTTGCTTTTGGGGCGCTGGGAGCCCATCATAGGCGGCCCCGTGTTCGGAATTATTCTGGGAATCTTGATACGCAACTCAATGGGCGTCGCCCCGCTGTTCAAGCCTGGCTTGGGGTTTGCTTCCAAAAAAATATTGCAATGGTCGATTATCGCCCTGGGATTTGGCCTGAGCATTCAGCAGGTCGCCAAAACAGGTGTGGAGTCATTGTCGGTGACGTTTGTGACGATTTGCGTGGCATTCGCCTCGGCCTACCTGTTGGGCAAGTGGCTGAAAATTCCGTCCAAGCTTCAAATCCTGATCGGCGTAGGTACGGCCATTTGCGGGGGCTCGGCCATTGCTGCGGTCACGCCCATCATCAAGTCTGACGACCACGAGACGGCCTTTGCCATTTCCACCATATTCATCTTCAACATTATTGCGGTGCTGACGTTTCCCCTGTTGGGGCATTGGTTGCATATGTCGGATGCAGGCTTTGGCATGTGGGCCGGCACGGCCATCAACGATACTTCGTCTGTTGTGGCTGCCGGCTATAGCTATAGCACAGCGGCCGGCGATTACGCCACCATCGTCAAACTTACTCGCGCCACGCTGATCATTCCGGTTTGCCTGGCGCTGGCCTTTTATGTAGCGTGGCGCAGCAAGAAGCAGGGCGCGACCGACTTCAGCCTGGCGCGTATTTTCCCGTGGTTCATCTTGTGGTTTCTGGCGGCTTCGGGGCTGCGCTCAACGGGAATGATTCCGCTGGCCTGGAACGGCGCCATCCACTTCATGGCTGAATTCCTGATCATTGTGGCGCTGACGGCCATTGGCCTGTCCTCCGATCTACGCCGCATGGCGACCGCCGGCATCCGTCCAATTTTGCTGGGATTGGGTGTGTGGATGGCCGTACTTCTTAGCAGCCTGCTGGTGCAGCACATGATGGGATCGTGGTAGTTCATGATAGCTGCGTAGCGGCACCCCTTTGCCACCTGTCCTGGGTTGGCTGCGGCCACCGCTTATGCTGGGCCGGGCAGCCGGGTCTCGGTTTGGAGCGGCCGTCGCGGATGACAGCCCGATTAAAAATCTGGCCGGACTTGTGGATTGAGCATTCGGTTCGGTTTGCCATCGATACGGCAAATGAGCAGACCGAAGGATAAAAAAATCCGGATCCTGGCAACTTCGGGCCTTGCTCGCGAGCCGCAGCTTTCTTCAGTACCCACTTTCACGCAGGCCGGGGTCAAGCGTCAAGCTTTTGGATGGAATGCTTTCTTCGCTTCGGCCAGCATGCCCGATGCCGAAGTCAAAATGCTGGGCAAGGCCATCATGGAGGTGGTCTCCACGCCCAGCGTGCAAAAAGCGCTGCGCAAAAACGGCCTGACCCCGGTTGTGGCTGCTGCAGAGTAGGGCGCTGCTACTTGCGCCTGATCGGCTGTCCCCGGTGCGGGCGTTCTTTTATGACTTCGATTTCTAGCATGCGCTGGGCGCGCAGGGTGATTTTTTCGAGGGCTTTTTTGAGGACGCATAATTCATCGGCATCCAGATCCTGGATGATCTGTGCGTTGAGTTCGACGATGATCGGCATGATCTGCTGGTAGAGTGCGTGGCCGGCTTCGCTGACGTCGATGAAGATGTTGCGAGCGTCGCGCGAATTACGATCACGGATCAGCCAGCCTTTGTCGCACAGTGTGCTGATGGTTCGCGAGGTGCGCACCAGATCCAGATTGGCGGCTTTGGCCAGCGCCGCAGAGCCTAGCCGGCCATTTACGACGGCGGTGGCGAGGATGCGCCATTCGCGTCGCGTGATGTTGAACCGACCTTCGCACAGGCGCGTGAAAATTGGATTGGCCCCAGACCAGGCGCGATAGATGCGAAACACGGCCATATCCTGGATGGTCGGCTCGACCATAAGTGTTTTCCCTTGTTCTCAGATACTTGATTAGATCAATTATCACTGTGATCGTTAAGCTGTAAATCATAGTCATATGCAAATCAGGAGACAACCGTGCAAGGCAAACTGCTAAAAATGAAGACGATTATTACTGTGATCGCGGCGTGTTCGGGTCTGGTCATGACGGCCGCTCATGGCGAGACGGCCAAGCTCGACGGACCCTTGACGCTGATAGTTGGTTATGCGCCGGGCGGAACCTCGGATCGGACCGCCCGCATCGTCTCCCAAGAGCTACAGCACAAGCTTGGGGTTTCCGTGATCGTGGAAAACAAGACTGGCGCGGGCGGGCGCATCGCCGCGGCGTATGTCAAGGCAGCGCCAGCGGGCAAGAATGTATTGCTGCTGGGCAACCCTGCGGTGATGGTGGTGGCACCATTGGTGTACAAGCAGTTGAATTATGACCCCACTCGCGATTTCAAGCCGGTATCGATGGTGACGAAATATGGTTTCGGCGTAGCCGTGGCGGCCACAAATCCCATCAAGACCCTGGCTCAGCTTATCGAGTGGGCTCGTGCGCATCCCCAAGAGTTCAATGTCGGCGTGCCGGCCACGGGCAGTCTGCCTCACTTTTTTGCACTGATGCTTGCGGCGAAAATCGGCATCAAGGGGCAAGTGATCGGCTATCGCGGGTCGGCGCCTGTCATGACCGATCTTATCGGCAATTCGATTCCAGTAGCTATCGATACGCTGGACGTGCAGACTCCTCAGCATGTGGGCGGGAAAATCCGCATCCTGGCTACGTCGGGCGCCAAGCGCGAAATCAGGACGCCGGATGTCCCTACTTTTACCCAGGCGGGTGTGAAGCTTGAGGCTTTTGGCTGGAATGCGTTCTTTGCTCCGGCCAGCATGCCTGATGCCAAGGTTAAAATTCTAAGCCGGGCGATCATGGATACGCTTTCCATGCCTCGTGTGCAAAAAACCCTGGAGCAGAACGACTTGGTTCCTGTCGTGGCCGATGCCGCTGAAACCGGGAAAATGGTCGATGCGTTCCGTCGGCAATGGGCCCCAGTCGTCAAGAGTTCGGGCTACGTTGTGGAAAAATAGGGATGTTGCCGTAGGGCAGCGATGGCAGCCATAAGGGCTGCCGCTAAAAAAACGTACCCGTCGTGTCGGCGTGCAGGCCGTTCGCGGCCGCGATAATCATCAAAGGAGGTAGGCGAAGGCAGGGCGGCGGTCATTGCGTGCCGTTGTGGTTGAGCCAAAAGTTTTCGCCAAAATCGATGGCCCAGATTCAGAATGTTCTGTTCATTATGTCCGATCAGTTGCGCGCCGATCATTTGGGGTGTTATGGGCACCCGTATATGCGCACGCCGAATATCGACAGCCTTGCAAAAAAGGGCGTGCGCTTCGAACGCGCGTTTGTGAATTCCGGCGTTTGCGGGCCTTCGCGCATGAGCTATTACACCGGGCGCTATCCGTCTACACACGGGGCTACCTGGAACCGGGTGCCTTTGTCGGTAGGTGAAGTCACCATGGGCGAGTATTTGCGCCATCATCAGCGCAAGTTGGTGCTGGCGGGGAAAACCCATGTCATGCCCGACCACGCGGGGCTGGAGCGTCTGGGCTTCGATGGCGAGTCGGAGGTGGGGAGGTTGTTGGCCAGCGGCGGATTCGAAGAGATTGATCGTTACGATGGCCACCATGAGCCGGGCGAAGAAAGCGGCTATCCGGCGTACCTGCGCCGCCACGGCTATTTATCCGGCGATCCCTGGACCGATTTTGTGATTTCGGCGCGCGACCACGCCGGCAAGGTGGTGAGTGGCTGGCATATGCGAAATGCCTGCTTTCCTGCGCTGGTGGAAGAAAAACATTCCGAAACGGCGTATATGACCGATCAGGCTTTGGGTTTCATGCGAAAAATGGGCGATCAGCCTTGGGTATTGCACCTGAGCTACGTCAAGCCGCACTGGCCGTATATTGCTCCGGCTCCTTACCACGCCATGTATAGTGCGGATCAGTGTTTGCGCGTGATTCGCAACGAGTCCGAAAAGCAGAATGCACATCCGGTCGTGGCGGCATATCGCCGGCAGGAAGAAAGCCTGAGTTTTGCGCAGGATGAGTGCGTACGGGTGGTGCGTCCGGTTTATCAGGGACTGATCACTCAGCTTGACAATCATTTGGGGAGGCTGTTCGAGTACATGGAGCGCGCCGGCCTGATGCAAAATACCCTCGTCGTGTTTACGGCGGATCACGGCGATTTCCTTGGAGACCATTGGCTGGGCGAAAAAGAATTGTTCTACGATGCCGTGCAGCGCGTGCCCTTTATCGTGATGGATCCGTCGTCGGCTGCCGATGTGTCGCGCGGTCGGGTCGAGTCACGCATGGTGGAATCGGTCGATGTTTTGCCGACGCTGCTTGAGGCGTTGAATATTCCCTTGGCCTCGCATCGCCTGGAAGGGCGCAGCCTATTGCCGATTTTGCGCGGCACGCCCGAAACCTGGCGCGATTGCGTGTTTTCGGAGCTCGATTACAGCTATCGGCTGGCGTGCTTGTTGGTGCACAAGACGCCCCAGACAGCTCGCGCCTGGTCGGTGCGCACCGATAGATGGCGATATGTTTACTGGATGGGCGAGCCCGAACAACTCTACGATCTGCAGTCCGACCCGGAGCAATTCCAGGACCTGGGCCAGGATGCCAGCCATGCGATCATTCGTGCCGAACTGAAGGCCAGACTGTTCGATTGGTTTACGCGCCTTAAACGCCGTGTCACGGTAACGGATGAATCGGTCGAGAAAGGCGCTAATGCGTACAAGAAGGCAGGCGTGTTTTATGGGCAATGGTGATTGGCGAGGGGATGGTTTTGGGGTTGACGAAATGGCAGCCCTTGTGGGCGCCATATCCCCCGCGGATAACCCACCTTACCCCATCCACGACATGGGATTATGCCGTATGGCCACGCCCACGATATAAAAGAAAATGGCAATGGCGATCAGCGCCGCCGCGCCGCGCGTGCCTGGGGTTTTGCCGCGCTTGATGGCGATGGTGCCTATGCCTATATATAACACCAGGGCCACGAGCTTGGCGATGATCCAGGGTTGCAGGCCGCCTAGCATGAAGGTCAGGATGACTCCGCAAACAAGCAGCACGGTGTCGATCACGTGGGGAAGAATCCTGACGATGCGACGAGCGAGCAGACCCGAACTGGTAATGGACCAATAGGCGCGCACGACAAAGAAAATGATGCTTAGGGCTGCTGCGCTCACGTGGAGCTGCTTGATGATGAAATAGTTCATTGTTGATCTCTTAATTCAATTCCCACGCACCGCCGCCTTTGAGTGTCAGTTGACGTGGATGATACGCGGTCAGGGTGCTGCGGTGCCCGACACTTAGCAGTATTGTGCCAGGCAGATGCTCGCGTGTAAGCCGATACATGGATTCTTCCAGGCCTTCGTCCAGAGCCGAGGTGGCTTCGTCCAGAAATGCCGCATCGGGCGCAGCCAGGAGCAGGCGGCCAAAGGCCAGGCGCTGCTGTTCGCCCAGCGAAAGAATGCGACCCCAGTCGGCGACTTCGTCCAGGCGCGCGGCCAGATGGCCCAACTGCACTTGGCGCAGCATGTCCTGAGCGCGATCATCGGGCAGGTTTGACGCTTTTGGCTCAAGCAGCAAACTGCCTGGGCCGAACACGTTATCGAGGTCTTTGGTGGCGCTTTTCGAACCACTTGCCGATGGGCTTTTCGCCGCGGCGCTGCTGGTGTGCGCGATGGCACGCTCTACGTCGGGCAATTGGCTGGGATAATACAGGGCTTCGCGCAGGCTGCCCAAAGGCAGATACGGTTTTTGCGACAAGAATAATACGTTGTGGTCGGGCCGGATAACTTCGCCATCGCAATACGGCCAGAGGCCGGCAATAGCGCGCAGCAAGGTGGTTTTTCCCGACCCGGATGCCCCGCGAATCAGCAGAGGCGCCTCGGGCTGAACTTCGAGCGTCAGACGATCAAGCAGAGTTTTATTGTCGGGCGTGCGTACCGTCAGGTGATCGAGGGCGATCCGCTTGCCTTTGGCATGGGTGTTGGGCGTTGGCAGCGCGTACGAGTTATGGATGGCTGTCGTAAAGCCGGTAAGACGATCAAGGGTCGCACGGTACGAGGCAAAGCTATCGTACGCATTGCGGAAGAACGACAGATTGTCTTGCAGGCGGCCGAAGGCTTGCGCGGTCTGCATCAAGTCGCCCAGGCTGATTTGTTTGGTGAAGAAACGTTGCGCCTGGATAATGAACGGAAATACCACGGCGGTTTGTGTGACCGAAAAATTAAAGCCCAGGAACTTCAGTGAGCGATATACGATGGCCCAGGCGTTTGTAATGATCTGTGCAAAACGGCTGCGCAACAAGGCGCCTTCGACTTTTTCACCAGCATAGAAAGCCACGCTTTCGGCGTACTCGCGCAGGCGCACCAAGGCATAACGGTAATCGGCGTTAAAGCGTTCGCTTAAAAAACTCAGGCTGATAAGGGGGCGGCCGATGCGTATGGCGAACACGGTGGCGATCAGTACGTAGACGAACACCAGAAACACCATGCCCCGTGGTATGTCCAGGCCCGCGATAGCCAGCGTGCCGGACAGATTCCACAGGATCAGGGTAAAGGCAAAGGTCGACACCAGCGCGTTGATCACACCCATCGACAGGCTCAGCGATGTGGTCACGAAGGTTGCAACGTCTTGTTGTATGCGCTGGTCGGGGTTGTCGATCGGGTGTTCCAGGTACTGCGAACGATAGTAGGCCTGGCGATCGATCCAGCGACTGAGCATCTGTTCATTGAGCCATACTCGCCAGTGGATGGTAAACGCCTGTTGGATGTAAAAGTCGATGAGCGAGCGGACCACGTGTATGGTGGCCAGAACGGCAAACAGCCACATGGCAAACCAGAACTGTGCTTCGTTGAGCTTTTGCAGCGCCGTGTACATAGTGTTGTACCAGGACGAGAACAGGACATCGAGGCGTACGGCGCACAGGGTTATGAACAGGATGAGCGCCAGAGCGGCCAGCGGGCGCCAGCTGCGTTTCGGAGAAAAATAAGCGCCTGCCAGATTCCAGAATTGCCGGCCCCACAGGGTGAACCTGGCCAAACCCCATATCGCCAGACCCGACAGCACCACCGTAATGGCATAGGCTTGCGCCACCCAGATCGCGCTATCGAGCACCTCGTGATTCCAATCCATTCATGCTCCGCCATTGTGTAGCGGCACCCCTCGTGGGTGCCATAAAACCATGATCACCAAGACACCCATTAATGACCCGCCTGCGCCAAGTAGGTTCCCTTAAGGCAATGTCCTGCGCGGATATTAACGTGTATGGCCGGGAAAATCTGCGCGGGCGGTACGTCACGAGGTTCAAATAGTCGTTATAGTTAACGCTATGAACGCGTTAAGAAAGCGCTGCATCACTATGCCGCCGGACACTATGCCATGTGGGCGTTCGAATTATCTGCCGTATCCGGCCTGGACGGCATGAATCCTTCTCAGGCGGGGTGAGGCGGATCGACATGATTTTTGCGCCGTTGGAAGGAGCTGGTATAGAGGGGTATTATTGCAAGTTGGATGTAGCCCTCATCAGAGGTGCCGCGGCATAGACAGAGGGTGCGTTTTTGCAGTGGCGCTGCTTATGGACGCCATTTCAGCTCTTCCTTGTCAGACTCCTTTTTCCTCTCATTTCATTAAAGAGATTTCGCATGCCGTACGTTACGATTACCGCTACCCAGGGTCTTTCTTCCGATCAGAAAAAGCAGTTGCTCGAACGCTCCAGCAAGGCAGTGGTCGATAGCATCGGCGCGCCGCAGGCCAGCGTGCGGGTTATGCTGCACGAATTGCCGCGCGAGCATTATCTGGATGCGGGGCAATTTGGCGCGGCAACGGTGATGTATCAAGTGGAGTTCATTGTAGGGCGCACCGAAGAACTCAAGTCGGCACTGATTGCGTCATTGAGCAAAACTGCGGGCGAGGTCACGGGCATACCCGAACGCGACATACGGGTGCGATTGATCGACTTTCCCAAGGAAAACATGGGCATGGCCGGCGGGGTCAGCGCCAAGAAAATGGGGCGCTAAAGAATGTTTCCCGAGGCCGATGCGGTGGTGCGCTTCTGGCGCGATGCCGGTCCGGCGCGCTGGTTTGCCAAAGATGCGGGCTTTGACCAGTCGTTTCGCGACTCCTTTATCGATTTGCATTTTGCCGCCGCCCGACGCGAGCATGATCTCTGGTCAAGCGATCCCTACGCCACGCTGGCCTTGATTCTCTTGCTGGATCAGTTTCCGCGCAACGTCTTTCGCGGCTCGGCGCATAGGTATGCTACCGATTCTCTGGCGCGGTTTTATGCGCGCGCAGCAATTGCGTCCAACGCTATCACTGCTATTGAAGACGAGCTCAAATCGTTTGTGTGTCTGCCGTTCATGCACTCGGAAAATTGCGACGACCAGCGCTATGCGCTTGAACTTTATCGGCGCTACAGCCCTGGCAATATAAAGTATGCCCAAGAGCATCTTGAAATTGTGCAGCGCTTCGGGCGTTTTCCGCACAGAAATGCCGAACTCGGCCGTATCACCACCCGTGAAGAGCAGGCGTTTCTGGATGCTGGAGGATTTGCAGGGTAGAACCTCGTGCAGTTGGCGCAGTCCTTGGTTTTGCGCCGATGTTCGTAGCGGCACCTCTTGTGGGTGCCATTTTCACCATGCCTACTTAGCATTTTTCGGGAAGACACAGCAGTGGCGGCAATATCGGCGATTATCCTGGCGGCGGGTCGTTCGCAACGTTTTGGGCGTGACAAACGGCTAGAGCTGATCGATGCCATGCCCATGTTCTTGCTGACGGCGCTCAAGCTGAAAGCCGTCGTCGCCGACACGCTGGTTGTGCTCGGGCCGCAAGATATGGTTCATCAACGGCTTTTGCGTGATCACGGCCTCGATTTTGCCGCGTGCCCGGACGCACGCCACGGCATGGGGCGTAGCCTGGCCTATGGCGTGGCTCAAAGGCCCGATGCGTCGGGATGGTTCATCATGCCGGCCGATATGCCGTTCATACAAGAGGCTACCTTGCAGTCCCTGGCGCGGGCTTCCCGCAGGTACGATCTGGCTGCGCCGGTTTGCGGCGGGCATCGTGGCCATCCGGTCTGGTTCGGGCGTCGCTATTATCAATCGTTGTGCGCGCTGGTTGCAGACCAAGGTGCACGCTCCATTCTGATGGGCGCGCCGGTGGCTCTGCATCAGGTTCAGGTCGACGACACCGGGTGTTTGCTGGATATCGACACGCCGCAGGATCTGCCCGATACTAAATGACTGCAGGCGATAGCCGAGGGCGCGTGAGCGCGGCCAGCACAAATGTGAAGGCCAGGGCTGGCAGCGCCGATCCTATATCCGGAGCCCATTGCGCCAATGCGTGATACAGCGCAATACCCAGAATCCATAGGCAGGCGGCTATGCTGTCGATTTTCGGGATAGAGGCAAGTTTCGTCACGCGCCCAAAACCCATCCTTCCCAGTATCACGCCGTAGAGCGGCACGAACACTGAGCTCAATGTCAGCAAAAAGGGCTCCAGCCCGTGCATAGGCAACACCAGCGCCAGCAATGTGCTGGCGACGGCCAGCAACAAACCCCAGCGGCGGATGCTCCAGCTCGGCTTGATGCTGTGCGCCGACACGGATCCCGAATACACATCGCCATAGGCATTGTCCAGTTCATCGATCAGTATCAGGCCCAGCGCTATTAGGCCGCCTTGCGCCAGCAGCAAGGCGCTGACAAGATCGGTATTGGGGTTGGCGACACTCACCACCACTACGCCCAGCGCATAGCACCAGATATTGGCGACGGTATAACCCAGCCACGTTCCGCTCAGGGCGCCACGGCCGCTATGGCCGTGGCGAGAATAATCGGCGACGAGGGGCAGCCAGGAGACCGGCATGGCGATCACCAGGTCGAGTGCCGAAAAGACACCCATGCTGCCATCGCCTTGACGGTTCCAGATGGCGTTCAGGCCAGTGGTTTGCCATTGACCCGCAAATTTCCAGGTCAGCCATAGCAAAGACAAAACGACCAGGGGTAAGCCGTAGCGGCTGACAAACCGGCGCACCAGGGTAATCATGGAGCCTGCCAGCAGGGCGGTCAGCACGCCCCCCCAAAATACGGTGGCCAATATAAGTTCCGTGCTTTTATCCAGATGCAAACCGAAAGCCTGATTGCCGATGGCGATCGTGCCTTCACGCATGATGACTAATTCGAAGGTCGTCCAGCCCAGCAACTGTATGATATTTAGGAAAACCGGCAGGCGCGCAAATTGGCGGCCATAGGTGGCGTGAATTAGCCCGGCGCTGGATAGGCCGCTGTCGCAGCCCACTTTGGCGACCCACGCGAGCAGGCCTGAACCGATGAGCGAGCCGGCTATGATGGCAAACAGCGCTTCCTTGGTGCCCGCTGCCGGCACCAGATAGGCACCCACTTGAATAACCAGAAGCCCCACGCCCATGCTGAACCACAGCGAGGCATGGTCGGCCCAGCCGAAGACGCGTGAAGACGCCGACATGGGCGTCAACGCCTGGTTGTGCATGGGCGGGTTGGAGGGGTTTGTCATGGTGCGTGGTGATAAATCAGGGTTGGAAAAATGGCGCTTGAAATGGCGCCCACGAGGGGGGCCGCCACAGATACCCGCCAATAGCCCAAACTTAACGCCCGAACATGCGGATAAAGGTCGTATCTTTAACCACGAAATGATGCCACAGGGCGGCCAGGACATGCAAAATAACCAGATAGAGCATAACGTTACCCAGGAATTCGTGGGTGCTTTTCACGAGAGTTTTTACTTCGGCGCCCGAACCCACGATGGCAGGCAGCGTGATGCCGAAGAAATCAACCGTATGGCCGCTGGCTTGCCACGTGAGGACGCCCAAAATGGGCAGGACGAGCATCAGTGCATACAGCATATAGTGCGTAAGATTGGCAACAGCCTTGATAAAGCGGCCCTGCGCCGGATCGACAGCGGGTTCGCTATTGGCCGAACGCCATAAGATTCGGGGCGCGATCAGCCATAGTACAAAGAGGCCGGCCTGCATGTGCGCGTATTGCATCAGCGCGCGGCCGTCGCCGCCTTTGGGGAAGTACGGCTTTATTTCAATAAAGATTAGCGCCGCAATAACGGAAACGGCGCAAAAGCCGTGAAAAAACCGGCTCATAATACCGTATTTGGCGGGCGAGTTAAAAATCATGGTGTAGCCTGGAAGTGAAGGGACGCACGAAGTTGTCACGAAGCGTCTGGTGGTTTGGGAGCAGTGAAATTATAGAGGGTGCGCCATGGTCGCCGGCGAATTATCCATTTCACTACGTTTCACGCGCGCCGCCCAAAATCAATGTTGTCTTTTTTAGCCGAGCCAGAGGTATCGAACCGGGTTGTCGACACAGGCGCCAAAGCCGCATTCCAGCAAGGTCGAGCCCATATTGGCCAGAGCCAGCAGGAAAAACAGCCAGAGAACCTGCCGGGCGTATGGGCCGGTGCTGCGCGACGCTGCGATTTGAACATTGGCCCGGTCTACGCAAAGCATCAGGCCGCAATACAGGATAAGCGCTATAAACATCAGCAGCGCCCAAGTATAAAAATGCAGGCCTAAAAACGGCGCGCCGTAGCCCGCGTCGCCGGGCATGATATGCAGCGCCATTTGACGGGCGGCGACGGACGCGCCAGCCAGCGCCGACAGAATGGTGATTCCGTAGTGCAGGTTCGCTGGTCCGTACTGAACGTTAAGCAGCAGCCCTATTCCAGTCAGAATAAAGGCCACGCGTTGCAGCAGGCACAAGGGGCAGGGTATTTCGTGATACAGCAGCTGCCACGCAAATGCAAAACCCAGCACGCCGCATAACGCTAAAAGGGCAAAGGTATTGACTACGCGTGAGGCATAAAAGGGGTCAGTACGGAAATGTGTCGACATTGCGTGCGAACTTTAGAACGACAGGGTCAGCGGGCCGGTCATGTGAAACCGGAACCACGCCACGAAGATGGCCAGGGTAAGTATCCAAAGCCACAAGCAGGCCCGGCGCCGGCCGCGCATCCCCAACCAGATTGAGAACGTTCCGGTTAAAAAAGGCAACATCATGATCATGACCACACCCCAAGCTGTCTTAGCACAACGCTTTGCGCTTTCTCAGGATAGTGCCCTGAGGTTTTCGTAACTAATGCAATGTAACAGAAACATGTGTTTTTGTGTGTGATTGTGATGGCAGCCGCAAGGGCTGCCTCTACATGATTCACGGGTACGTATTTGTGTAGCGGCAGCCCTTGTGGCTGCCATTTGCCTTTTAGCGGCAGCCCTTGTGGCTGCCAGGTTGACGATGACATCCACGGTTGCGTTATGGCGTTGGCACAATTTAATGTGCATTGCATTATAATCACAGCCACATATTATTAGCTTATTTTCCGGATCACTATGATTGCCCTGATTGAGGCGCATCGCGCGGGCCTGCTGCGGCGGCCGTACTGGCTTTCCAATATTGTGGCCGGGGTGATTGTCGGCGTGGTGGCCTTGCCTCTTGCCATGGCGTTTGCGATTGCGTCCGGGGTGAATCCGGAAATGGGCTTGTACACGTCGATTGTGGCGGGCCTGGCGGTATCGGTGTTCGGCGGCAGCCGCATCCAGATCGCCGGGCCGACGGGCGCCTTCATTGTCATATTGGCGGGCATCACTGCCAAGCATGGCGTTGACGGCTTGCAGATTGCCACGTTGATGGCCGGCATCATATTGTTCTGCTTCGGCCTGGCCCGGATGGGCGCCGTTATCAAATTTATCCCGGCGCCGGTGATTTCCGGCTTTACTGCGGGCATTGGCGTCATCATCTGGGTGGGCCAATGGCAAGATTTTTTTGGCCTGCCCAAGATAGCGGGCGAGCATTTTCATCAGAAGCTGTGGGCGCTTTTTCAAGCATTCCCGCAGATGGATATGACCACCACTGGCCTGGCCCTGCTGTCGTTAGTGCTGGTGATATTCACCTCCAAGGTGCCTGGCTTCAAACGTATCCCCGGGCCTTTGGTGGCTCTCGTCGTGGTGACGATTCTGCAGTCGGCCTTTGCATTCAAGAGCGTCGCCACCGTCGGCAGCACTTTCGGAGAAATTCGGCGTAGCCTGCCTGCATTCCAGTTGCCCCACATTACCCTTTCGCGGATTGTCGAACTCATCGGGCCGGCTTTTGCCATCGCCATGCTGGGCGCCATCGAGTCTTTGTTGTCAGCGGTGGTGTCCGACGGCATGGCGGGCACGCGCCACAATTCAAATCAGGAACTGATCGGACAGGGCATTGCCAATGTACTTTCGCCGCTCTTTGGCGGGTTTGCCGCGACCGGCGCCATTGCCCGCACAGCCACCAACATTCGTAACGGCGGCACGAGTCCTTTGGCGGGCATTGTGCATAGCCTGACGCTAGTGCTGATTATCCTGTTTCTGGCGCCCTATGCGTCCAATGTGCCGCTGGCGACTTTGGCTGCCATTCTGTTTGTTGTGGCCTGGAATATGAGCGAGGCCCGGCATTTCGTCAGAATGGTCCGGCGCGCGCCGCGCGCCGATGTGGCCATTTTACTCATCACCTTTTTCCTTACCGTTTTTGTCGATCTGGTGGTGGCGGTCAATATTGGCGTGATTCTGGCCATGCTGCACTTTCTGCGGCGTATGGCGGCCAGCGTGGTGGTGCGTGAAGAGTCTGAACAAGAACTGCATAGAGAACTGGTGGGCGATGGCTTTACCCGCTTACCGCCGGGAGTGCATGTTTATGCGGTTGAAGGACCTATTTTTTTTGGTGCTGTGGAAGCGTTTGAACAGGCGCTCGACAGTGTGCCTGCCGACCTTCAAGTATTGATTATCCGCTTGCGTCGGGTGCCTTTTATCGATGCGACCGGTCTGCAGACGCTTGAAACCGTTTTGCACGATTGGCGCCAGAAGCAGGTGCGCATCATTCTGACCGAGGCCAATGCGCGCGTAGAGCGCAAACTTGGCAAGATGGGTATGATCGATAAGCTTGGGCGTGAGTGCGTGGTTGAAACCCTGGGACAGGCCATGAAGGTTTGCGGCGCGATCCAGGCCTGATGGCGGCTATTTGCCCGAACTCGCTTTAACCTTGGGGTTGGATGTGCCGGCGCTATGGCCGTAAGTGACCCCGTGTTGGGTAAGATAATCGCGGATCAGTTGCCGGACCACTTGCGAAGGGGTAAGGTCCTGAACCGCGCACAAGCCTTCGAACGCTTTCTTTTTGTGTGGATCGATCAGGATGGTGAGGCGGGCTGTCTTCTTTTCCATGAACGCTTACGGTGTTTGTGATGATAATCAAATTATAATGCAAGGGCCGGAATAAAAGGCAGCGCCCGCGTTTTGGGGAAATGGCAGCCACAAGGGCTGCCGCTACACAAGGGCTGCCGCTACACAAGGGCTGCCGCTACACAATGGCCGCCGCTACGCAATGGCTTTTATCCGCTCGGCCAACGTTTTTTTCAGGCCTAGCGTGAAGTCAACAGGCGTGAGAGTAGGCAGCCCTGGCAGACACTCATATAGCGAAGCGATGCGCGTTGCATCGTAGCGTTTGTCGCTGCCTAGTTGTTGCTCCAGTTGATTGGCGCGGTCGGTCAGAACGTGCACATCCACGTTGACCAGCAGCAAGGCATGCACCAGCACCACCTGCGTGTTTGCGTGTTCCAGTCTCACACGCCGCCATAATTGGGCCGTACCGACTACTTTCTTTGCCGAATCTTGCGCACCCCACGCAAGGTTGTAGCGGCCATCGCAAAACGATCCTTCCACTGCCTGGATTCGGGATTCGATACCGCAGGGTTTCAAGGCATTCTGGATAAGGGTGCAAATCAACCGGTAGGCCTGATCTGAGTGCTGTAGCGGCGGGCCGTCGATGGCGTAAGCCAGACTCAGGTTTACGATGCCGGGGCCTTGGGGAACCACACCGCCGCCCGATAGCCTGACCGTGATCGGCCAGCTGTCGTTGGCGAATTGGGCGCAGACGGCGTCAAAGGACTCATGGCGCCGATAGGTGCGCGGCACGACCAAGCCCTGCGGTGCTTCCCATATGCTGGCGGCCGGGCCCGCTTGCGCTGCCTTAGCGATCAGTGATTCGTCAAATCGGGCGTTCTGGATTTCGCCGGGCAGTGGTGCAATCAACTTGAAAGGCATGACGGCTTCGGTTTGCCTTATCGCAGCGACGCGCGGCCGGGTGTGAATTCTTCGTCGCTCATGAACAGGTAGCGTATCGCATCAATCAGGCTAATGATGACGACCAGCGGCGTGAACAGATAGAAAATAATCAGGTACACGATGCCCCATCCGATTTGGCCCAGGTAAAAGCGATGCCCGCCCAGCCAGCCCAGGAATATGGCCAGCACGATGGCGATTTTGCGAGGACTGGTGGGGTGATTAAGCTCCGCGCCCCTGTTCTTGATGATCCACAAGCTGATGGGTACGGTCAGCACCAGCGCGATAATCACCTTGGCAGCATGGGCGTGTACATAGTTTGCCACCAGATAGTACACATCCGAAAAATTGTGGATGACCAGACCGGTCAGGTAAGAGACCCAGGCGAGGAATTCGTGCGCAATTGTTTCACCGAAGGTGAGGGCGACGAGGATAATAATGAAAACAACGCAGGCCAGTACGATTTTCTGCAGCATGTGCCACGCCTTTTTTGAAAGTCCGACAGGCAGTAGTGTAATGGCTATTGTTTACCCAGCCGCCAAAGCGACGTGACCTCGGCCTGGCGCGCCAGGTGCAAGGCGTCAGTTTCATCAAACGCTTTCGAATGTTGAGGCCGGGCATCGTGCCTGGCCAGAACGCGCAGGCCGGCCCGCTCGATGGCATCGGGTAGAAATTCGCGGCTACGCAATCCCAGATGCTCGGCCAGATCGGACATGATCAGCCAGCCTTGGCCGCCGTCGCACAAATGTGCGGCCAGGCCATTTAAAAACCCCAGCAGCATGCGGCTGTCCGGATCGTAGATGGCGTGTTCCAGAGGCAATGTGGGGCGTGCCGGCAACCAGGGCGGGTTGCAAACAATAAGCGGGCTTTGTCCAGCCGGAAAAAGATCGGTGTCCTGAATTTCGATCTGCGATTCCAGCCCAAGGCGTTGAACATTTTCGCGGGCGCAGGCCAGGGCGCGCGGGTCGTTTTCGGTAGCGACGATTTTTTCGATGCCGCGCTGCGCCAGCACTGCGGCCAGTACGCCACTGCCTGTGCCGATATCGAATGCTAGGTCAGTCGTGGGCAGGGGTGTTTGGGCGATCAGTTCAATATATTCGCCTCGAACCGGCGAAAATACGCCGTAGTGAACGTGTATGTGTTGCGACAGTCCGGCGACGGCAATGCCTTTTTTGCGCCATTCGTAGGAGCCGATAATTCCCTGCAGAGCCCGTAGCGAAAGCAGCAATGGTTCGTGCAGCTGGCCCAGTGCTGCCTGACAGGCTGCCTGCACGTCGGGAGCACGGCGCAGCGCAATGCGAAAATCGCCATCCAGTTCAATAAGCAGGCTGTTCAAGAGGCGTGCGCGTTGTGATTGCGCCAGGCGATGCAGGCCGAAGGCTTCGGATGGCAGTGTGTCTTTTTTGAGCTTTCTTCTTTTATCAACACGCCGGGCCAGAGCCTGCAATAGCTGCCTGGCATTATGGAAGTCGCCGCGCCAAAGCATGGCCGTACCGGCGTTGGCCAAGCGAAAGGCGGCGTCCGCCGTGAGGGTGTCATCAACCGGATGGATGCGCTTGGGTGGCGCGCCATGGTTTTCGGCGCACCACAGAGCGTGCCGGGGTTGTTCGTTTTCTTCCCAGGTGGCGTGGGTCGGGGCGGCCGAGTGAGCAGAATCAGGCATAAGAGGCAGGGAAGAGAATAAGAGGCACAAGCGTTTGGGCGAAGTTGACGACCGGTGCGTTATTGTAGCGGTCGTCGCAGTATGTAGCGGCACCCCTTGTGGGTGCCACGCAGGCACGCAAATATGTTTGTAGGGTTACGGCGTATTTACAGCGTTTCAACGTGCGCCAGCAAAATTTCGATGAAGTGGCGTGTCAACAAGGACGGGGCCGTGTGGACGGGCATGGCCATTTGCACCGGAATGTCGATGGCCGAAGCGAGTTTTTTGATCAGGAGCTGCCCGGCAAATGTATGAGCCACATAGGGGTTGACGATGGCGATACCGTTGCCGGCTGCCACCAGTGCGCAAATGGTAATTGACGAGGTTGTCTCGATAATGAAGTCATCCGAGTCTTTGCCCTCGGTCAGCTGCGCCTTGATCCGCATGGTGATTTCTTCGTTATCGCTTAAAGACAGAACCCGATTGCCTTTCAGTAGCTTCAGGTCAATGATGTCGACATCCTTCAAAGGATGATCAAGCGGTAGAACGCAGACGGCATTGGACGTTTTGATGACCTGTGGCTGAAAGTCTTTTTGATCCAGCGTCCCGGTCGTCAAGGCCACGTCGCAGAGGTCCTGATGCAGATAATCAGCCAGTTGCGGAGTGCCTAGCGTTTGAATATTTATATAGGTGTTCGGGAATTTTTGCAGGAATTGCCGCAGGACTGGCGGCAGAAGCCCGCTTCCCAGTGTCGGAGTACACGCGATTCTGAGCGCTCCGGTGCCCGACTTACGCAGGATGGAGACGACCGATTCAATTTTTTCCAGGCCGTCAAAATGTCTTTGTATGGTTTTATAAAGTAGCTTGCCTTCGCCTGTCGGCCGCAAACGGCCCTGATGCAATTCGAATAGTTTTAGTTCCGATGCGCTTTGTAGTTCCGCAATACGACGGCTGATTGAAGGTTGTGTGGTGTTCAACATTAGCGCAGCGCGCGTGGTGGTGCCTGTTTGTATAACAGCCTTGAACGCTTCGATCTGCTGAAAGTTTAGAGGTCTGGGCATTGTGGTGACGATAGAGCTATCTTCGGTAAGGTGGGTGCCATTCCGCCTCTTGGCGGCCTTTCTATGGTTCCATACTGTATATCAAATTTGCATAGGGTATGCATAAAAAAGAATTTGTGCGCATGGTCGTGACGGCATAATCTCTTGGCCATCATGACTAATAGCCCTATCGCCAGTAAAGCAGTACCTTGTCGCCGCATCGGAACAGGCCCTTTGCATCATTTCTTTGGCTACTACAACAAAAGCAATTGGGACGCGAGCGGCCGCTATTTGCTGGCTAACCAGGTGCCGATGATGGACGCCGATCTGACCCCCGATCTTGTAGCCGAAGTGGGCTTTTTTGATTTGCACGATAGCGACAGCTATTTCAGCCTGGGCCAAACCACGGCCTGGAATTGGCAGATGGGTTGTCAGCTGCAATGGCTCGACGGGATGCCGGGGCACCAGTTCATTTACAACGTTCGAACGGCCAACAAGGCTTCTTTCTACCCTGGATTTGGCTCGTGTATTTATAATGTGGATACGAAGCAGGTAAGGCAATTGCCCCTGCCGATATACGTGGCTGCACCCAATAGCCGTTATGCCTTGTGTGTCGACTATCGCCGTCTTTATATTACGCATGAAACCATAGGGTATGGCGAGCACGGGCCGCCACGCGCCATGCCTCACGCGCCTGGCGACGACGGGATTCATTACATGGATCTGGCCAGTGGTGAATCGCACCTGTTGTTAAGCTACAGGAGCTTGCGCGAGTTTCATCCGCGCGTATCGATGGATAGGGCGATTCATTGGGTCAGCCATATCGAGATCAATCCCGCCTCCTCGCGAATTCTGTTCCTGCACCGCTGGACCGAACGGGTCAAAGACGAAACCTGTTTCTTGCATCGTTTGATTACCGTCAACCCGGACGGGACCGACATGCGCTTGCTGGAATGCTCGGACCACCCCTTGCCGCAGCTGGCTGATGATTTCGATCCATCTGCTGTCGGTACCTTCGACTACGAGAAATCCGAATATCAGATCTCTCATCCGCTGTGGATGGACGATAGCCATATTATTGTTTGGGGGCCCCATAACGGCGAGATTCACTATCATCTTTATGAGGACAGCGAAGGGGGGGAGGTCAGGGTTATAGGCCGTGATGTTTTGACCGAAAACGGTCACATGACGTTCTCCCCTACGAACAAGCGCTGGCTGTTAAGCGATACCTATCCCGACGCGGCCACGAGTCAGCGCATTCTATTTTTGTTTGACATGGAAAGCGGGCTGCGCCATGACTTGGGCAGCTTTTATACCGACCCCGATCTTCGAAAAGAAAACCGTTGCGATCTGCATCCGCGCTGGAGCCGCGACGGCAATCAGGCATGTATCGATTCCGTGCACGAATTGCAGCGCCAGATGTACGTCCTGGATGTCTCACATATTGTAGGAACGGGTGGCCGTACCGCGGTCGCCAGCAACACGCGTATTTTCGATAAATTTTAGAACAGGCAATCGACAGCCATCATTTCCAGATGGCGCCATGCCAACCTTGCAAAGGAGCAGCAACCATGAAACGCAGAATCGGCGCATTATGTAAAAGTGTCTTGTTTGGCCAGTGCATCGCCGCCCTGGCCCTGACTGTGGGAGCGGGTTCGGCGTTTGCTGCCGACGGCGGCTTGTCGGGCACGATGAAGAAAATCAAGGACGACGGTGTGGTAGTCATGGGATTTCGCGACGCCTCGATTCCGTTTTCGTATTATGACGTGAATCAAAAGCCTATCGGCTATTCAATGGACATCAGCAATCTGATTATCGCCGAGCTTAAAAAGAAATTGAACATGCCAGACTTGAAAGTTCGGCAGATTCCCATTACCTCGCAAAACCGGATTTCCCTGTTGCAGAACGGCACCTTCGATTTCGAGTGCACAACCACGACGAACAACGCGTCACGCGCCAAGCAGGTTGACTTCACCAACAGCATTTTCGAGATAGGCACCCGTTTGTTGGTGCGCAAGGAATCGGGCATTAAAGATTTCTCCGATCTTAAGGGGAAAACAGTGGTGGTCGGGGCGGGCACGACGTCTGAAAAAATCATACGCAGCATGAACGTCGAGAAGAAGATGGGCATGAGCATCATGAGCGGCAAGGATCACAGCGAGTCGTTTTTGATGCTGTCAACGGGCCGCGCGAAAGCCATGATGATGGACGACGCCTTGTTGGCCGGTGAACGGGCCAAGACGAAGAATCCGTCCGACTATGTGATTACCGGCACGCCGCAGTCCTACGAAGCATACGGCTGTATGGTTCGTAAAAACGACGATGGGCTGAAGTCTTTGATGAATGCCGTGATTGCTCATGCGGAAACCTCGGGCGAGGCGGAGAAAATTTATAACAAATGGTTTATGAGTCCTATTCCTCCCAAGAATCTGAATCTTGATTTCCCCTTGTCGGATACGATGAAAAAATTATTTGCGCATCCCAACGACAAGCCGGCGTCGTGATTGTGAGTGGCGCGGTATGCTTTTGCGCTTATGCCCTTGTGGGTGCCATTGCGACAGCGTCCAGGTTGAATTTGTAGCGGCACCCCTTGTGGGTGCCAGGAAATAGGCGGCCAAGGCCTTAGCCGCTCGTTGGGGTTTTGATGGATTACAAATGGAACTGGGCCGTTTTGTTGCAGCCAGTGGCGACAGGCGAGCCCTCGACCTATTTGGGCTGGTTGCTTACCGGCTTTCTGAATACGGCGGCGCTCACAGCAGCGGGCTGGGTGCTGGCTTTGGTCATGGGTTCCGTGTTTGGCGTCATGCGGACTTTGCCCAATAAGTACTTGCGTGCGGGCGGCGCGATCTATGTATCGATTTTCCGAAACATCCCATTGATCGTGCAGTTTTTCATCTGGTATTTCGTCGTCCCCGAGCTTTTGCCAAAAGGCATGGGCGACTGGCTGAAGAACCTGCCGCCTTACACGCAATTTTTTGTGGTCTCGGTGTTCTCCCTGGGCATTTACACTGGCTCGCGCATATGCGAGCAGGTGCGCGCGGGCATTAATTCCTTGCCGCGCGGGCAGCGTGGCGCGGGACTGGCCATGGGGTTCACCCTGCTGCAGACCTATCGTTATATCCTGCTGCCGGTGACATATCGCACGATTATCCCGCCGCTGACTTCCGAATTTCTGATTATTTCCAAAAACTCCGCCGTGGCCTCTACCATTGGCCTTCTTGAGCTTTCAGGTCAGGCGCGTCAGTTGGTCGACTATACCGCCCAGCCTTACGAATCCTTCATTTGTGTGACGCTGGGCTATGTGGTGCTGAATTTCCTGATCATCCGGTTGATGGGCTGGATACGCAATCGTACGAAAGTGCCTGGTTTGTTGGGGGATTGATGTGTTTAACATAGACTGGACCATAATTTTCCAATCGCGTGCGCTGCTTTTCACAGGCATGCTGGTGACCTTGAAAATTACGGTTGTGGCCATTGCGTGCGGATTAGCCTGGGGCACTGTTCTAGCGGTATGCAGTATCTCCAAGAATCGATTCCTGACTATTTTTGCGCAATCGTACGTGTCGTTATTCAGGTCGATTCCACTGATTATGCTGTTGCTGTGGTTTTTTCTGATCGTGCCGCAGGTTTTAAAGTCGATCTTCGATCTTTCACCCAGCGTGGATATCCGCCTGATTTCGGCCATGGTGGCGTATTCCCTTCTGGAAGCGGCATTTTTCTGTGAAATCCTGCGTGCAGGCATCCAGAGCCTGCCGGCGGGCCAGTTTCATGCCGCCAAAGCCGTCGGCATGACTCCCTTCCAATCGATGCGCTACGTCATTTTGCCCCAGGCATTCAAGGCGATGCTGCCGATAGTGCTTACTCAATGCATTGTGATCTTTCAGGATACCTCGCTCGTTTACGTAATTGCCCTGGGCGACTTTTTTCGGCGCGCCACCAGCATCGGCGAACGCGATGGGACCATCGTGCAGATGCTGATATTTGCCGGTGTGGTGTATTGGATTATTTGCTCCCTGCTGACCTTGATTGTTAAATTGGTTCAGCAAAGGACGGCGCACCAATAGTAGCGGCAGCCCTCGTGGCTGCCATTTTTGAGGGGTGGGGTGCAGGTTGTTGCGCCGATGGCACCCACAAGGGGTGCCGCTACAACAAGGGGTGCCGCTACAGACTATTCCGCACAAGCCTGCCGCACAGCGTGTTCCCAGCGGTTCATCAAGGCCTGGGCATGGGCGGCGTCCAGTTGCGGGGTGAAGCGGCGCTCAACCTTCCAAAGGTCGGCAAGCTCTTGCTGGTTGCGATACACGCCGCAGGTCAAGCCTGCCAGGTAGGCGGCGCCCAGCGCGGTGGTTTCGATGATGGTTGGACGTACCACCGGGATGCCCAGCAGGTCGGCCTGGAACTGCATCAGCATATTGTTGACGCACGCACCGCCGTCGACCCGCACCTCTGCCAGGGGCGCTGCGCCTGCCGCCACGGCATCGCGGCTCATGGCCTGTAGCAGCGCTGTGCTTTGAAAGGCTATGCTTTCCAGTGCGGCACGCGCAATATGCGCCACGGTGGAGCCGCGGGTCAGCCCGGTAATGGCGCCACGCGCATTGGGTTGCCAGTAGGGAGCTCCCAGGCCCGTGAACGCGGGCACCAGCATGACGCCGCCCGAATCGGGTACGCTGCGTGCCAATTGCTCGACGTCGCTACTGTGCTCGAACGCATGCAGGCCGTCGCGCAGCCATTGCACCACGGCGCCGCCCACGAAAACGCTGCCTTCAATGGCAAATTCGGGTTGTGGCGTTATTTGCGCGGCGCTCGTGGTAATGAGGCCATTTTGCGATGCCTGGAATTTGTGCCCTGTGTGCATGAGCGTGAAGCAGCCGGTTCCATACGTGTTTTTGGCCATCCCTTCGCTAAAACACGCTTGCCCGAATAATGCGCTTTGCTGGTCGCCCGCTACGCCACAGATGGGAATCGCCTGGCCCAGGAAATCCGCGTGGCAAGCGCCATATTCCGCGCTTGAGGGCAAGACCCGCGGCATCAGGCCCGGCTCGATGTCCAGCGCGTGCAAAAGATCTTCGTCCCATTGATTACTGTGCACGTTAAACAACATGGTGCGCGACGCGTTGCTGACATCGGTGGCATGCACCTCGCCTCGGGTCAATTGCCAGATAAGCCAGGAATCGATTGTGCCAAACGCCAGATCGCCGTTGCGCGCCAGCGCGCGCGTGGCGGGCGCCTGATCCAGAATCCATTTGAGCTTGGTGCCTGAAAAATAGGCATCGATGCGCAGGCCTGTTTTCTGCAAGATTTCGGGCTCCAGCCCCTTGCCGCGCAATTCGGCGCACACGGGCTCGGTACGGTGGTCCTGCCAGACAATGGCGTTATAGATGGGCTGGCCGGTTTTGCGATTCCATACAACAGTGGTTTCCCGTTGATTGGTGATTCCGATGGCGCGAATGTCGCTCGCTTTAAGATTGGCGCGGGCCAGCGCTTCCTGGGCCGTGCCAAGCTGCGTCTGCCATATCTCCAGCGGATCGTGTTCCACCCATCCCGGTTCCGGGTAGATTTGGGTGAGCTCCTTTTGAGCCATTGCGACAATATTTCCGCTTGAGTCAAAAACAATGCTGCGCGAGCTGGAGGTGCCTTGATCGAGAGCAAGCAGATAGGTCATTTAAAGTACGCCGGTAGTTTTTAACCGTGTTTTAGCACACTAAGCGTTGCTGTCTTGCACTAAAATTTCGTTTTTCGAGATTCTGCGATTCTTATGATCATGGCGACTGCACTACCTACCGACCGAGCCCGCTTGTTATCGGCGCTGGCCCAAGCTCGCGAATACGATGTGGCGATTATCGGAGGCGGAGCAACCGGCCTGGGCGTGGCGCTTGATGCCGCCTTGCGCGGCTTGTCGGTGGTGCTGCTGGAGTCGCATGATTTTGCCAAAGGCACATCGTCGCGGGCAACCAAGCTGGTTCATGGCGGGGTGCGCTATCTGGCTCAGGGCAATATTGCGCTGGTGCGCGAGGCCTTGCACGAACGCACCACGCTTTTGCGCAACGCGCCGCATTTGGCTCGGCCGCTCGCTTTTGTGATGCCCAGCTATAAGCTCTGGGAAACTCCGTTTTATGGTATAGGGCTAAAGGTTTACGACGCGCTGGCTGGCAAGGCGGGCCTAGGCTCTACGCAGTTCCTAAGTGCGGTGCAAACCGAATTATGCCTGCCGGGTGTCAAAATGAAGGGCCTCAAGGGCAGTGTCAAGTACTGGGACGGCCAGTTTGATGATGCCCGTCTGGCATTGGCTCTGGCTCGCACCGCGGCAACACGGGGTGCCTTGCTGGTGAATTATTGCGCGGTAACCGATTTGCTTCACGAGCAGGGGCGTATCGTGGGCTTGCGCTGCCAGGATGAGGAATTCGGTACCGAATATACGCTTCGGGCCAAATGCGTTATCAATGCGGCGGGCGTTTGGGTGGACGAGATTCGTCAGAAGGATGGCGCGGCGCTGCACCGTATCGTCCGGCCCATGGTGGCGCCTAGCCAGGGCGTACATCTAGTGGTGGACAGCGATTTTTCGCCAGGCGACCATGCGATGCTGGTGCCCAAGACGCAAGACGGACGAGTATTGTTTGCAGTGCCTTGGCTGGGCAAGCTTATTTTGGGCACTACCGATACGCCGCGTCACGATCTGGCGCGTGAACCCGATGCCTATGCCCGCGAGGTCGACTTTATATTAGGAGAATCCGCAAAATACCTGAAGCGTGCGCCCTCGCGCGCCGATGTCAGAAGCATTTGGGTGGGTTTGCGGCCCTTGGTGCGCCCGCCCGACGATGAAGAGGGCGACAATACTAAAAAAATCAGCCGGGAACATACCGTGCTGGTCAGCCCCAGCGGCCTTGTCACCGTGACAGGGGGCAAATGGACCACTTACCGCGCTATGGCAGAAGACGTATTGCGCAAATGCATTGAGGCGTCGTTGCTGTTTGATGTGCCGCCCAGCCAGACAGCCGACTACAAACTGGTCGGGGCGGGCGATGGTGGCGTGACACGCGTCAGCCTCACTGCGGCGCCAGGCTTGGACTCCTACGGCTGCGAGAGCGATTACGTGCAAAGTCTTGAGGGCCACGACCAGGAAATTACACCCGGCTTGAGCGAATCGATGGTGCGATTTGCCGTGCGCTTCGAATATGCGCGTTGCGTCGAAGATGTGTTGGCCAGACGTTTCCGGCTGCTGTTCCTGGATGCCCGTCTGGCGGCTCAAGTTGCCCCACGTGTCGCGCAAATCGTGCAGGAAGAAACGGGCCTCGATCCCAGGCTGGAGATATTTTTGCAATTGGCCAGACATTATTCCAGCTTGCCGTCGTAGCGGTGGCCTTGTGGCCGCCCTTTGGTGTAGCGGCACCCCTTGTGGG
>SCRC01000040.1 GCA_004297945.1 Candidimonas sp.
CCGACGCCCGCCTGGACGAGGCAGATCCGGATCAAGCACGCCGTGCCGGCCCGGCCCCGCCCCCATAGACGGCGTCTTCACATACCCAAACATCCAGCCACATACCCAAACATCCAGCCAAATACCCAAACATCCCACGCTGGATACCGTTTGACCAAAAGTGCTCTAATGGCCAGGCCCTGCAGCGCTCTTCTCCACGACGTGACTTATCTCTTTGATCTTGGGATCGTTCCAGTCGCCATTGATCTGATACTGCACGGTCATCGCCCGCGCAAGCGGTGTCTTCAATAGCCACTGGGTCAGGAACGCCCCCAGGCCAATGATCGGGTTAATGGCTATGCCAGCCGCAATGGCCGCGCCACTGACATCCAGGTTGGGCACCACAACCGCCTGCAACTTCAGCAGTTCGTCATTCAGATTGACATCGCCGCCCAGAACGATCGTTCCCGCCGGTCCAATCACCCGATAGTCGTGGGTGGTCATGACACCACGCTCGATCTGTACGGTTCCGCGCAAGTTATCGTACGGGAACCCCTCCTTGGCCCAGGCGGCGGGGTTCACGTTGAAAGTGGCCAGTCGTTGCACCGATTGCAGCGAGAGCAGTTCAAGCAGGTGCGCCGAACGTGAATTGACGCTGCTGAACCGGCCCTTCTGCAGACTGAACTCCATGCGTCCGCTCAAATCCGACATCTTGTACTTCCAGGGCAGGTTGCGCCAGTCGAATTTACCTTTTATCGAACCTTTGCCGCCCGACATCACGTTCTTGTAGCCCATCTGATCCATATAGGCGCCCATGTTCTCGGTAGTCAGTTCGGCATCCAGCGTCAAACCGCGATCCGGCCCCTTCAGGCGCCAAATACCGCTGCCGCTCAATTGCGTCGAAGCGCCTGTCAGGCGCAAGGTGTCGAGGTTCCATATATCGCCGCGCGATTGATTCACGCCCACCAGCGACAAACGCCCAAGCTCATGGCCGTACAGGCTGAACCGGCGCACATCCAGGTTGACGGCCGGGACGTTATCGTAAGCCTTTGCATCGGTCTCGGTATCCTGAGCATCAGGCGTGGTGGAATCGGCCGCCTCACTGCTGCCTGCCTGGCCCAGAGCCAGGCGATCAAACTTGGCATCCACCCGGCCAGCAATCCTGCCAGACGCCTCATGCCAGAATAAAGTGCCTGCTGTTTGTGAAGAACTGATATCCACACGCCATTGCAGAGGCGTGGGGCGCGTGGCGGTCAAGGTCGCCAAATCCATATCGAGCCCTCGAAAGCGTACCGTTTTGGCCTGTAAGCGCAATTGCCACACATCGGGCAAAAGCGGCCGATCGCGTCGAACCGCGTCAGCCACGGGAGTAGAAAATTCATCGATCACCTGGCTCCACATATCCATATCGACCTGCGGATTTTCAACATCAATATTCAAGCCTTGCGGCAACATCGCCGCACTCTGATTCACCCCCACCGTCCCGGCATAAAAATAGGATGATTTTTTATTCTCTTTACGATGCAATAGCCGTGCTGTAATGGTTCGCCCCAGGCGGATATTCAAGGTGCTGTCCCGGTTGCCCTTATCGCTGCGCTGCCAGTCCAGATGCAAAGGCAGGGGCTGCGCCGCAGGCTTGCCCACCGGCTCGGGAAAATCCAGAGCCAGACCATCGAGTGTGCTGTCGAGCGACAGATCCAGCACGCCTTTGCGCGGCCGCCGCAGTGTTGCCTGGTAGGGAATATGCCCGCGCAAGCGCTCCATACCTACCAGGCCTACATATTGCGTCAGTGCCTTGGAGGTGGCCTGCCCTTGTATTTTCAAGCCCTTTTGCCCGCCGCCCATCCCCCCCGCGATGCTCACCGGCCCGCCCAGAAATTCGGCCTTGACTGCATCCGCCTTGATCTCGACATCGGAAAAATCCAGCACGCCCGCTACCTGTTTGAAAGGCGGCATCTCGGGCATCAGGGAAATAGTCCCGCCGCCAAACCGGATCGCACCCTGCACCGTGGTATCCCGGCTATTCAACAAGGGGATCGTCAAAGCCAAAGGCACCTGCCAGGTGTCCTGAGCCTGGGCCTCGTCAAAATCGCCGCCCAACAGGCCGCCCAGCGGCGAATGATGCAGCAGCGCCAGATAGGCCGAGGCGGGCGCCGTCGTGTCGCCCCGAATGCTCAGAACCGAGTGGTGTTCAATATCCGGAATGCGTGCAGTCAGGCCGCTTAGCGCGATTGTCTGATCGGCCGCAACGTGCATGACGGCCTGGTCAGCCGTCAGCTGCAGATCGGACCGGTGCAGGCTGACCACGCCGTTCATGCCGGACAGACGGGGCCATCCCAGCGTGCCTTTATCCGTTGGCAGATAATCGATGATTCCATCGACATAGCGCCCCTGAACCTCGAAATCTCCCTGATCGGGCTGCTCGCCAAACGGGAAAAACTCCAGATCGCCTTTCAACAGCAACCGGGCATCATGAATCTGGCCCTGAACCAGACCTTTGTCCATCCACTCCCGCGCGTCCAGACTGACGCTATTGGGCAGATAGTCGTCAATGGCGGCTATCGCGGCGCGTTTGAATGTGCCGCGAATATCGGCCAGCCCAGCCTCACCCGTGCCGCCCTGCTGCCAGCTCCCCTGTAAACGAGCGTTCATGTCCTTGTTGACCACATCCACGTATCCAAGAGCTGCCCGCATCGCGCCGCTATCGAGCCGACTGATCGAGCCTTGGGCCGCGACGCTCGTGAAATCAAGGGGGTACTGGAAAAGACCGTGTGCAAGTATGCCCAGATCCTGCGTCTGAAACCGGAACTCAACCGCTTGCGTTGCGGGCGACTGGCTGGCTAAAGAGGGCCGCTGCGCCGTTTGCGTCCTGGCCAATGGGGCAGGCGCAAAAATCCGCTCGAAACCCGCCCAGGGGCCGGCCAGATATAGCCTGGCCAGGGCCGCCTGCACGTCTGCATCCGGCCCCAACTTCCAGTGCCCGTTCTTCACTGTCACATCGGAGGTGAAGCGAGCCAAGGTGCCGCGTTCAATGCCCAGCCAGGCCTGCGCCGAAACTTCGCCGGACTGCAAATCCTGCGGTAAATCGACCCACGGTTTCCAGCCCAGGGGCAGCATCTTGCTGACCTCGGTGTAGATTTTCCCGCTCCAAAAGGCCGCAACGCCATTGCGCACGCTGCGCTCGAGCCGACCACGAATATCCAGAGATTGGCCCAGGGCATCGGGCGGCGTCGCCACAAGGGAAAATTGATGTTGCGGCGCCTGATTGTGGATTTTGAGCGTGACATGGCGCAGAACCAAAGGCGGCGCCTGACGCAGCTCGTCGATCCAGCGCAATGTTGAATCGCGCAATACGACCTGGCGCTGGGTGGCCAGCCAATGAAGCGCCGCACCGTCCGCATCGGGTGCCCGACCGTCGGCCTGATCCAGCGCAAAGGCATAACCGAGCACCTGAATCTGTTGCTGGGCATCGCGCCGCACGCTAAGATCGAGCCCGCGCGCCTCGATCAGCACGAATTGCGGCGACCAGCGCAACAAGCTGCGCCAGCTTAATTCCGCTTTTACCTGCGGCAAACGCAGCATGCGCCGCTGGTGGCTATCAATAAAATCGATATCCCGCAATTGCAGCGTCAGGTTCAGGCCGGACCAATCGGCGTCGACGTGGCCCAGGGACACCCGCGCATCAAACACCCCCGATAACTGTTGAGCGATATACGGGCGCCACTGATCAATATGGGGCAAAACCCAGTAACGCAAGGCCAAGATAGCCAAAGCCGCCACGAAATAGGCCACTAGCGCCAATCGGCCTAGAAAACGAACAACACTTGAAATTTGACGCACAGGATGAAATTAACCAGAACTAGACGATTTGCGGTATCTTCCCTGCCTTATACCTTAAATTGCGTTTATCGTCCTCAATAATTGTAAATTTCATGCCTGAATCCTCTCTGCTCAAACCCGCTTTGCGCTGGTCCGGAGCCTTGCGCCGCAAAGTTGGCTCTCATGCCGAATTTGAACAATGGCTTTGCCAGGCGGCAACGCGCGCCGTCACGCCTGCGGCCGTTGACGCCTGGTTCACCGAACTTACCAAAGCGTGCGCCGGACCGCCTTTGCCGCTGGCCGAGACGCGCCGTACGCTGCGCCAACTACGCGAGCGCGTCTTTTACACCCTCATGGTGCGCGACATCAACGGCTCGGCGCCTCTGGACGAAGTCGTGGGCGCCATGTCGGCGCTGGCTGATCTGGCGATCGCGCAAGCCTACCAATGCATCGCCACAGAACTGGCCAGCGTCTACGGCGCCCCCATTGATCCCAGCAGCGGGCGGCCACAGGAAATGCTGATCATAGGCATGGGCAAGCTGGGAGGCAGCGAGTTGAATGTTTCGTCGGACATCGACCTGATCATGCTCTACGGCGAAGAAGGCGAAACAACAGGCAGGCGGAAAATCAGCCACCACGAGTTCTATGCGAAGCTGACTCAGCGCATGATGCCGGTTCTGTCTGACGCCGATGCCCACGGCCAGGTGTTTCGCACCGACCTGCGCCTGCGTCCCGATGGCGATTCGGGCCCACTGGCCTGGAGCCTGGATGCACTGGAAAATTATCTGGTCAGCCAGGGGCGTGAATGGGAGCGCTACGCCTGGCTAAAGGGCCGCATCATCTCCTGCCAGGCCTTTGCAGGCAGCGACCCGGCGCAGCAATTGGCCCAGCTCGACGCCTTGCAGACTTCGTTCGTCTATCGCAAATATTTCGATTTCGATGCCCTGGCGGCATTGCGCGCGCTGCGCGAACGCATACGCCAGGACTGGCAGCGCCGGGCGCTGGCGCTAAACGGCATCGAAACAACGCACAATATCAAACTGGGCGACGGCGGCATACGCGAGATTGAATTTGTCGTGCAGCTCACCCAGCTTATACGGGGCGGCCGCATGCCGTCGCTGCGCCAGCGTGGGCTGATCGCGGCGCTGCATCAACAAAAAGAGGCCGGAATCATTGCCCCGGACGACGCCGCTCAACTCGAAGCGGCTTATATTTTCTTGCGCCGCATCGAGCATCTGCTGCAATATCGCGAAGATCAGCAGACACATCTGCTGCCCAGCGACCGAGCGCTGCGGGCAGGGTTGGCCGACGCAATGGGAATGCAGGCAGAACGCTTCGAATCCACGCTGGCGGCCCATCGGGCCTTTGTCGCGCAATTATTTCGCAATGCGTTCAGAATGGCCGGGGTGGGCGAGGATGATCAAAACACTGGCAAACCAGCCACACCCGACTGCGCCAGCCTCGAGCAACATATATATCAACAGCTGGGCGCACAGGCACACACGCTTAACGATCGAGCGCAATCGCTCCTTGACAGCCACCGCATACGCAATTTGCCGCACACCAGCCGGCGCCGCGTCGAAGCGCTGCTGCCAAACGCCATCAGCGCTGCAGCCAAAACCGCCCATCCTGAACAAACCGCCACGCGCCTGTTCGATCTGATCGAACATATCGCTCAACGCAGCGCCTATCTGGCGCTGCTGGCCGAGTATCCCGAAACCCTGGCGCGGGTCGCCCGGATGGTGGATTCCAGCCCCTGGGCGTCCCAATACCTTAGCCAATACCCGTTGCTGCTCGATAGTCTCATCGAATGGCGCTCGCTACTCGCCCCCCCCGACTTCACTCAGCTTGCCCACCAATTGCACTGCGATCTGGACGCCTGCCGCCTGCCCAACGGCCAGCCCGACGTAGAGCAGCAAATGAATCTGATGCGCGATATCCAGCGCCAGGTCAGTTTCCAGCTTCTGGCGCAGGATCTGGAAGGCGTGCTCAGCGTCGAAAAACTGGCCGATCAGCTCTCGGCCCTGGCCGACATGCTGTTGGAGGAAACCATTTTCCGGACCTGGCCGCTGGTGCAACCCAAGGGGAGCGCCACCACCGATCTGCCTTCTCCGAAATTCGCCGTCATCGCATACGGGAAGCTGGGCGGCAAGGAAATCGGTTACGCATCGGATCTGGATCTGGTTTTCGTTTACGACGACACACGCGACGACGCTATCGAAATCTATGCCCGGCTTGGCCGTCGGATTACCTCATGGTTATCGACCATGACCTCATCAGGGCGCCTTTACGAAATTGATTTGCGGTTACGCCCCGATGGCGATGCGGGCCTGCTGGCAGTACCGCTCGAGGCGTTTACTCAATATCAGTTAAACCATGCCTGGGCCTGGGAACACCAGGCGCTGACCCGGGCGCGCTACGCCGTGGGCGATGCACGAGTGGGCGAGCGATTCGAAGCCTTGCGCCGCGAGGTACTGCTATTGAAACGCGATCCGCAAGTTCTCAAAGAGGAAGTACGCAGCATGCGCGGCAAAATCAGCGCAGGCCACCCCAACCACACTCATGAATTCGATCTGAAACACGACCGTGGCGGCATGGTCGATGTGGAATTCGTCACCCAATACCTGGTGCTATGCCATGCCGCCCAATATCCGGTGCTGCTCGACAACCTGGGCAATATCACCTTGTTGCGCCTGGCCTCGGAAGCGGGGCTGATCGACGCCGACGCGGCCGCCGGTGCGGGCAACGCCTACCGCCTGTTTCGCAAGATGCAGCACGCGCTGCGTCTGCAGGGCGCCGAAAAAGCCCGCATCGCGCCGGATCAGCTATTGTCCGAACGTTTGGCGGTGCAGCAGCTGTGGGCAAAGGTTATTGGGGGCTAAAATAGCGCTACCCCATTTTATCGAGCGACCACGCAACGCCCCAAGGCGCCACGTGGCCTTTGCCACCATGACCGATACCCAACACGCCGCCACGCCCGACATTCAACGCCTCACGCTCGCGCTGCCCGATGCCCGAAAAAAAGTGCTGCTGCATTCGTGCTGCGCGCCTTGTTCAGGCGAGGTCATGGAAGCCATGGCGGCATCGGGCATTGATTACTCCATTTATTTTTACAACCCGAACATTCACCCCGTTCACGAGTACGAAATCCGCAAGAACGAAAATATCCGATTCGCCCAACAGCATCGTATTGAATTCATCGACGCCGACTACGATACGGACAACTGGTTCGAGCGCATCAAGGGGCTGGAAAACGAACCCGAACGCGGTGCGCGCTGCACCGCCTGCTTTGACATGCGATTCGAGCGCACGGCCCTGTACGCGCACGAGCATGGGTTCGACACCATCGTCAGTTCATTGGGCATATCGCGCTGGAAAGACATGGATCAGATCAATCGCAGCGGCCAACGCGCCGCCGCACGCTACCCGGAACTTATCTACTGGACGTACAACTGGCGCAAAGGCGGCGGATCGGCGCGCATGATTGAAATCAGCAAGCGCGAAGAATTTTATCAACAAGAATATTGCGGCTGCGTGTATTCGCTGCGAGACACCAACCGCCACCGCCGCGCGCAAGGGCGCGACCGAGTCAAAATCGGCGTCAAGTTCTACGGCAAAGACGAGCTTGAATTGTAGCCGCAGCCTGTAGCCGCAGCCTGTAGCGGCGGCCTGTAGCGGCGGCCTGTAGCGGCAGCCCTTGTGGCTGCCAAAACCGCCGTGACCAAGATGGCGTCTACAGAACGTCGATGGCAGCCACAAGGGCTGCCGCTACAGGCTGCCACAAGAACATCGCCGCCGCTTACTGCAGCGTACGCGAAAAAACGAATTTATCGTTTTTCCAATCGACGGGCACCACATCATTGGGGCCAAACCGGCCCTCGAGAATCAGTTTGGCGACCGGGTTCTCGATATGCTGCTGGATCGCCCGTTTTAGCGGCCGCGCGCCAAAGACCGGATCAAAGCCTGTACGCGCCAACTGCGCGAGCGCCGCGTCGGATACTTCAAGCCGCATATCCTGCGCTGCCATGCGTTTGGCCAGACGCTGCACCTGAATTCGTGCAATCGACTCCATGTGCTTGGCTTCCAGCCCATGAAACACGACGACCTCATCGATCCGGTTCAGAAACTCGGGCCGGAAGGCGGCCTTCAAATCATCCCAGATCACTTCCTTGATTACCTCGTAAGGCTGCCCCACCATGCTCTGTATATGGTGTGAGCCCAGGTTCGAGGTCATGACAATCACTGTATTGCGAAAATCGACCGTGCGCCCTTGCCCGTCGGTCAGACGGCCATCGTCGAGTACCTGCAACAAGACGTTGAACACATCAGGGTGAGCCTTTTCAACCTCGTCGAGCAAAATAACGCTATAGGGCTTGCGGCGTACCGCCTCGGTTAGATAACCGCCCTCTTCGTAGCCGACATAGCCCGGGGGCGCGCCGATCAGCCGAGCCACGGAATGCTTCTCCATGAATTCGCTCATATCAAGGCGAATCAGGTGATCTTCGGAATCGAACAGGAAGCTCGCCAAAGCCTTGGTCAGCTCAGTTTTACCCACCCCGGTTGGCCCCAGAAACAAGAACGAACCATAGGGGCGTGACGGATCGGACAGGCCCGCGCGCGAACGCCGGATGGCATCGGCCACCAGCACCACCGCCTCGTCCTGACCAACTACGCGCCGATGAAGGAAGCCTTCAATGCCCAATAACTTGGCGCGCTCGCCTTGCATCATTTTAGACACAGGTATGCCCGTTGCCCGGGAGACCACTTCAGCAATCTCTTCGGCACCCACCTGCGTGCGCAAGAGGCGCGGGTGCTCGGGGTCGGCAGCGGTTTGCTGGCCAGCCTCGGCCGCCTTCAGGCGGCCTTCCAGTTCGGGCAACTTGCCGTACTGCAGCTCGGCCAGTTTGTCGAACTGGCCCTTGCGTTGCAAATCGGCCATTTCGGCGCGCGTGCGCTCGATCTCTTCCTTGACCGATTGCGAACCCTGAACCGCCGCTTTCTCGGCCTTCCAGATCTCTTCGTAGTCGTTGTATTCGCGGGCGAGCCGATCGAGCTCCTCCTCGATAACCTTCAGGCGCCGCAACGAACCCTCGTCGGTTTCTTTCTTGACGGCTTCCCGCTCGATCTTGAGCTGGATAATGCGACGATCAAGTTTGTCCATGACTTCGGGCTTGGAATCGATTTCCATACGAATGCGCGCGGCCGCCTCATCGATCAGGTCGATCGCCTTGTCGGGCAAAAACCGGTCGGTGATATAGCGATTGGACAGTTCGGCCGCGGCAACGATGGCGGGGTCGGTGATGGCAACGCCGTGATGCAGCTCGTAGCGCTCCTGCAGGCCACGCAAGATCGCGATCGTCGATTCGACGTCGGGTTCATTGACCAGGATTTTCTGGAAGCGCCGCTCCAGCGCCGCATCCTTTTCGATGTACTTGCGGTATTCGTCAAGCGTGGTGGCGCCAATGCAGTGCAGCTCGCCACGCGACAAGGCGGGCTTGAGCATATTGCCGGCATCCATTGCGCCATCGGCCTTGCCTGCCCCCACCATAGTGTGCAATTCATCGATAAAGACAATAGTGCCGCCCGCATCCTGGGACAACTCTTTAAGGACTGCCTTAAGGCGTTCTTCGAATTCGCCGCGGAATTTTGCACCCGCCACCAACGCCGCCATGTCCAGGGACAGCAGGCGCTTACCCTTGAGGGTTTCGGGAACTTCATTATTGACGATGCGCTGCGCCAGGCCTTCGACAATTGCCGTTTTGCCCACGCCGGGCTCGCCGATAAGAACCGGATTGTTTTTTGTGCGGCGCTGCAATATCTGGATGGTCCGGCGAATTTCGTCGTCGCGCCCGATCACCGGATCGAGCTTGCCCTCCCGGGCGCGCTCGGTCAGGTCGAGGGTATATTTGGACAGAGCTTCGCGGTTGGATTCACCTTCGGAATCGGACACTGAAGCGCCACCGCGCACTGCTTCAATCGCGGTTTCCAGCGCCTTGCGCTGCAAACCGGATTCGCGCAGCAGCCGCCCTGCCTCGCCCTTGTCTTCGGACAAGGCCAGCAGGAACAGTTCGCTCGCTACATAGGTATCGCCACGAGTGGACGCTTCTTTATCGGTACGCGCCAAAATCGCCTGCAGCTCGCGGCTGACCTGAATATTGCCGTCCGCCCCCTGCACTTGGGGCAGCGCGTCAATGGCGGCGTTCACGGCGGGAACAACACGGTTGACGGCCACGCCGGCGCGAGCCAGCAAGCTGGCCGCGCCACTATCGGCGTCGGCCAGCAAGGCTGCCAATACATGCACCGGTTCTATATAGGGATTGTCGTGTTTGACAGAGAGGCTTTGCGCATCGGCAATCGCCTGCTGAAACTTCGTCGTCAGTTTATCGAATCGCATAGTCGTTTCGTTTGATTACAAGATAAGAGCCAAGCTCGGATAATCAGTATGTGCGGCTGATCGGCCAATTTGCAAGATACAAGGCCTGCTGCGCTCTCGAAATTCATCGACGACTTTTACTTTACTCCCTATTTGCGGCAAAGCCCACAACAGGCAGCCACAAGGGCTGGCCCTACGAGATTACGGTATTGACGATGGCAGCCACAAGAGCTGCCGCTACAAAAACGTATCCGTGAATCATGTAGCGGCAGCCCTTGTGGCTGCCATTTTTTGCTAAACGAGGTGGTTGCCTAAGCGACTTTCAGGCTTGCGGGGGCCGCCGCACTTTTGAACTGAGCCTCTTCCGTTGAACCTGTAAGCGCCGTGGTCGACGATTGGCCGCCTTCAATGGTCTGCGTAACGGTATCGAAGTAGCCGGTACCGACTTCGCGCTGATGCTTGACCGCCGTGAAGCCCAGATCGGCCGCCGCGAATTCCTTTTGTTGCAACTCGACAAAGGCGCTCATCTGATGGCGCGCATAGCTGTGCGCCAATTCGAACATGCCGTAATTCAAAGAATGAAAGCCCGCCAGAGTAATAAACTGGAACTTGTAGCCCATCGCGCCCAGTTCGCGCTGGAATTTGGCAATCGTTGCATCGTCCAGATTCTTCTTCCAGTTGAACGACGGCGAACAGTTGTAGGCCAGCATTTTGCCTGGAAACTGACGATGAATCGCCTCGGCAAACTTGCGCGCATATTCAAGGTTCGGTGTGGAGGTTTCACTCCACAGCAGATCGGCGTAAGGCGCATAAGCCAAACCACGGGAGATGGCCTGATCGACCCCGGCCCGGGTGCGGAAGAACCCTTCTGCCGTACGTTCTCCGGTAATGAAAGGACGATCGTTTTCATCCACATCGCTGGTGACCAGGTCGGCGGCATCGGCATCGGTACGTGCCAGCAGCAAAGTCGGCACATTCAGAACGTCGGTGGCCAGACGTGCCGAAACCAGCTTGGCTACTGCCTCACGGGTAGGCACCAGAACCTTGCCACCCATATGGCCGCACTTCTTCACCGAGGCCAGTTGGTCTTCGAAGTGCACACCACTGGCGCCCGCGTCGATCATGGCCTTCATAAGCTCAAAAGCGTTCAGCACGCCGCCAAACCCGGCCTCCGCATCGGCGACAATGGGCGCGAAATAATCGATGTAGTCGCTATCGCCGGGGTTTTTGCCTTCCATCCACTGGATCTGGTCGCAACGCGTCAGGGCATTATTGATACGCCGCACCACTTGCGGAACCGAGTTGGACGGATACAAGGATTGGTCGGGGTACATCTCGCCCACGCCATTCGCGTCGCCCGCCACTTGCCAACCCGACAGATAGACCGCCTTCAGGCCGGCCTTGACTTGCTGCATGGCCTGATTGCCCGTCAGGGCGCCCAGCGAATTCACGAACGGCTCGGAATGCAGCAACGCCCACAACTTTTCCGAACCACGCTGCGCCAGTGTGTGTTCAACCACCACCGAGA
>SCRC01000041.1 GCA_004297945.1 Candidimonas sp.
GCGCAACTGGGCGATGATTTCCGAGACGGAAGAAATCTCGTAGGATTGGGGATCGGCGAAAACCGCTGCGGCGGGGTTGCTCATGGCGATAGGCTCAGTAGAAAGTTGACTAATTTTAACGCCTCTATACCGATACTAACCCGCAAACCCAAACCCTAGTACTATTGGCCTGCTTTTAGACGATTTTCCGATAATGGCCGACCAAAAACTTTCAGCCCCGCCCAACGACGGGCGACGTAGCATTCAGTCTGTGGAAACCGGGTTCCCCCTCTTGGCCAGCCTGGTCGATGCGGGCGTGCCTCTCACTCTGCGTGACCTCGCAACGCGCGCAGGCATGACCTCGGCCAAGGCGCACCCCTATCTGGTCAGTTTCGTGCGTGTGGGCCTGGTGCAGCAAGACAACACCACCGGACACTACGAGCTAGGCCCCTTCGCGCTGCAAATGGGCCTGGTCAGCTTGCAGCGGCTGGACCCGGTGCGCATCGCCCTGCCCTACGTCAACCAGCTGGCCGATCAGATCGGGCACACGCTGGCCATTGCCGTTCTGGGCTCGCACGGGCCGACCATGATCCATATCTGCGAAGCCAGCTATCCAGTGCATGTGAACATGCGCAAAGGGACCGTCATGTCGATGCTGCATACGGCCACGGGCCACGTCTTCGCCGCGTGGCTGCCGCCTAAAGTCGCCCAGCACTACATCGACCGGGAAGCGGGCGATGCTGCCGTGGTCACCAGCATCGGCCAGCACCCCCCCAGCGCCCAAGCCATGAAAGCGCTATTGGCCGATATCCGAACCCACGGGCTGGCTCGCGCACTGGGCAATCCTTTGCCCGGCATCGACGCGTTTTCCATACCGGTGTTCGACCATTCCGGCAATATTGCGCTGGCCTTGACTTGTCTGGGGCCCAGCACCTTGTTCGATTCCCGTTGGGAAAGCCCGATTGCGCATTCATTAAGGGAATGCGCCGACACCCTGTCCAGGCGCCTGGGTTATAAACCACCCAAGCTCGCCGACGTGCAAGCGTCTTGATTTCGAGCGGCGAACATGGAAGAACGAGAACTCAAACTACACGTCCCGGCCAACGCACGCACGGCAATCGAACGGCAGTTGCGCAGCCAACAGGCCGACGAAATCGCTTTGCATGCCCTGTATTTCGATACGGCTGGGCGCGAACTGGCGCGGGCCAGGATCTCGCTGCGCTTGCGCCAGGAAGGCACGCACTGGGTACAGACCTTGAAGGCGCCGGGCGCAGACGCCCTGTCGCGCATCGAAATCAACCAGCCGCGTAGCGCACCGACACTGGACTTATCGTTTTACGAAGGCAGCGAACTCTCGGCCGTGTTTTCCCGGCTCAAACGCCCGTTGGCGTTGCGTTACGAAACGCGAGTCACGCGCCTGGTGCAGAAGATTCCCACGCCATCCGGGATGGTGGAGTTGGCGTATGACCAAGGGGTGATCTGCGCGGGTGGACTTGAGCTGCCCATTAGCGAAATCGAATTCGAACTGCTCAAAGGCAATGTTCGCAGCCTGTTCGTCCTGGGCCGAAAATGGACTCGGCAACATGGCCTGATCCTGGATCTGAGAAGCAAAGCGGAAAGGGGCGACGCCCTGGCTGCTGCGGCGCAAGCCTCGCTGGCGTCGGGCGACAAAGGCCCGCCATCACCGGCCGCGCTCGCCGCCGAATATCTCATCAAGCCGCAACGCGCCACCCTACCCCGTCTTAAATCGGGCATGTCTACCGCTCAGGCCTACCGGGCCTGCGCCGACGAGTGCCTCAACCAGATCATCCGCAATACCGCATTTGTCGCAGGCGTTGACAGCGCCCTGGCCGACGAGGCCTTGCGCATCGAATATGTTCACCAATTGCGGGTAGGCATACGCCGCCTGCGCTCATGCTGGCGCTTATATCGCGACTGGATCGCGCCCATAACGCCACGAACCGAAGCCCAGATACGCCAGAATTTCGACGCCTTGGGCCAGACGCGCGACGATGATGTAGTGCGGCATGCCATCGCGCCTCTCATCGAACGGGCGGGCATGCCGCCCTGTGCCTTGCCCGAAGCACGACCCCATACGACCGACCATCCAGAAGCCCTGGTGAGCCGCGCCCCATTCCAGATTCTGTTGTTGAATTTGCTCGAAGGCGCTATTGCGCCGGCAAGAACGACCGCTACAGCCATCGCCCAAAACCCACCCGTCCACGCCCTACCCTTGAAAACGATGCTTGCCGGCGTGTTGAATAAGTGGCTCAGGCAAATCGTTCGGCAAGGCGACGAGTTTGCCCTGTTGACGATCGAAGGCCAGCACGACTTGCGCAAGAAAGTAAAACGCCTGCGCTACAGCCTGAATTTTTCCCAGGCGCTGCTTGCCAGAACGGCCCTGGAACGCGTGTTGACCGAACTGGCGCATACCCAGGAGATTCTGGGCGAGTTAAACGACTTGTATGTAGCCCAGGAATACTACGAAACGCTCGTGGCAGCGCAGCCCCAGGCCTGGTTTGCGGTGGGCTGGCTTCGCGCGATGCAGGATCAAAAGAAGTACGCCGCACAGGCGGCCTTCAAGGCCCTGGCCGCCGCCGGCAAGCTGAAAACATAGCGAAATTATTCGCCGACCAACGCGGCGGCGAAATCTCGCGCTACAAACGGCTGCAAATCGTCCAGGCCTTCGCCCACACCTATCCAGTAAACAGGGATCGGCCGCACGCCCTGACTGCCTGCGGCCACCGCAGCCAGGGTGCCGCCTTTGGCCGTGCCATCCAGCTTGGTCACCACCAGCCCGGTTAAATTGACCGCTTCATCGAAGGCGCGAATCTGCGACAGCACGTTTTGCCCCGTATTGCCGTCGATGACCAGCAAAACCTCGTGAGGCGCGGCCGAATCGGCCTTGCCGATAACACGGCGGATTTTCTTCAATTCTTCCATAAGATGCAGCTGCGTGGGCAAGCGGCCCGCTGTATCGATCATGACCACATCGGCCTGACGTGCGCGCCCTGCGTTCACCGCATCAAAGGCCACTGCGGCCGCGTCGCCGCCGTCTTGCGAGATCACCGTAACGTTATTTCGCGCCCCCCACTCGACCAGCTGCTCGCGCGCAGCCGCACGGAAAGTATCGCCCGCCGCCAGCAAAACACTGGCCCCCTGGCGTTGGAAGGTATTAGCCAATTTGCCGATGGACGTCGTTTTGCCCGCCCCGTTTACCCCCGCGATCATGACCACCAGCGGGGCAAACCGCCCCAGCGGAAATGGCTTTTCAAGAGGCGCCAGATGGTTGGCCAGAATGTCGCGCAGCGCCGCCCTGACCGCTGCGGCATCATCGAGCCGGTCTTTGCGCACCCGTACGCGCAGGGCCGCCAAAAGCGTCTCCGTTGCCTCGACGCCAGCGTCAGCCATGATCAGCGCCGTTTCCAGATCGTCAAACAGTGACTCATCAACCTTGACGCCAACAAACAAGCCGCCCAGACTCTGGCCAGTACGCGACAGGCCCTGCTTCAAACGCGACAGCCAGTTTGCCTTGGCGCCCGGCGCCACAGGCGCCTGAGCCGGCTCTGCAACAGCATCTTGCCCCACGACTTCTGTGCTCGCCACCGCGTCGACGGGATCGGCAACGGGCTCCGCACGCGACTCAGCCATGTCGGCCTGCGGCAACGCGACCGGCCCCCCCTCCACCACCGGCTCATTCGAGCCCGGCTTCTTTCTTTTAAATAAACTAAACATAGGCTTTACACTACCCAGTATCCACTTGGTTAGAGGGCAACCCCCGGTATCAAACATGCCATGAAAAAGCATCTTGTCCGTATTGTAGGCGGTGATTACCGTCGCACTGTTATCCCCGTCATCGACGCCAAAGGCCTGCGGCCCACGCCCGACCGTGTTCGGGAAACCCTCTACAACTGGCTGCAGCATCTTTGGGATCAGGATTTTTCGGCCAGGCGCGTGCTCGACCTCTTTGCCGGAACTGGCGCCCTGGGCTTCGAGGCCGCCTCCAGAGGGGTTGAACAAGTGCAAATGGTGGAGTCCAACCGAGACGCCGTGGCAGCGCTGCACGCATTGCGCAGCAAGCTACAGGCCCATCAGGTGCACATCCACGCCGGCGATGCGCGCCTGGTTTTACCCAAGCTGCACGCCACGCCTTTCGACCTGATCTTGCTTGACCCGCCCTTCGGATATCAATGGCTGGACGCCTTATGGCCCGCATTGCCGCCCATTTTGCAGCCGAGTGGCCTGGTTTACGTTGAAGCGGAATCCACGATCTCGCCCCCTGAAACATTCGAATTGCTGCGTAGCGGCCAGGCCGGCCAGGTGCACTACCATTTGCTACGATTTGCTGCAATGCAAAAAAAAGTCAATAATCCTGAAACCAATAAGCCGTAGCGGCCATGTACCAATAATCCGTGGCGTGTAGCGGCACCCCTTGTGGGTGCCATCCGCTCCGAACCCATTTATCAACCACCTCCATCGATCTTCGGAACCCGCATGATTACTGCCATCTATCCCGGAACATTCGACCCGCTGACGCGTGGTCACGAAGACCTGGTGCGCCGCGCGGCCAGCCTGTTTGACCGGGTCGTCGTCGGTGTTGCTCACAGCCACGCCAAAAAGCCGTTCTTTACCATCAGCGAACGGGTCAAAATAGCCGAAGAAGTACTGGGCCATTACCCCAACGTCGAAGTCAAAAGCTTTGCCGGGCTGCTTAAGGACTTTGTACGTGACCAGGAAGGGCGCGTGATTGTGCGAGGCCTGCGCGCCGTGTCGGACTTCGAATACGAGTTTCAGATGGCGGGCATGAATCGCCACCTGCTGCCCGAAGTCGAAACCCTGTTCATGACGCCCTCGGATCAATATCAATTCATTTCAGGCACTATCGTGCGTGAAATTGCCATTCTGGGTGGCGATGTCAGCAAATTTGTCTTTCCCTCGGTGGAACGCTGGTTGCACAGCAAGGCCAAGACACACCGTGCCCTGGAAGACGAAGAAGACAATTAAGCGCCCGACGTGGGTTCGCACTACACTAAGCCTTGTGACAACGAACAGGCAAGACTAGCGCCATGGCTTTGCGCATTACCGACGAGTGCATCAACTGCGATGTTTGCGAAACGCAGTGTCCGAACCAAGCCATTTCAATGGGCCCCGATATCTACGAAATCAACCCGGACATGTGCACCGAGTGCGTAGGGCATTTTGGCGAGCCTCAATGCCAGGTTGTCTGCCCCGTCGATTGCATCGAGGTCGATCCGCAACACCGGGAAAGCCAGGATATTTTGTTGGCCAGATTTCAGGCGTTGACCGAAACCCTCTGATTCCATTTCCAAATCAAACGTGCACTTTGTCAGCTTTGATTGACATACCTGCTGTATTGATGGCAGCCACAAGGGCTGCCGCTACACCTGCGTTTCGCTTTCGCATTCACGATTGATTTTGAAAAAGCATGACGCTACACGTCCCAGCGCACCGCGGGCGCGTCGGGGTGCACTTTGACCAGCCGACTAGGCGTTCCCAGGCAATTTGATACCCAGGCCGCGGCAAGTTCGCCTTCGTCCACAACGTCTATGGTCTGCGTGCCAACGGTGGCCTGACGACGAACGCTGTCATCGTCTTCGATCACATCGAGCGGTATATCCATGCGCAGCATGCCGGGAGCGCGCATCACCAAATAGCCGAAACGAATCGAAACATCTACCTGCGCCAGTTTGGGTTGATCATGCTGAGTCAGTCTGCGCCAGTCGGCATCGACCACCATCCATTGCCGGTCGTAGGGAGCGGCGTCGCTGTTGTCAATCCCCGCGCACGCCTCGATGGGGAAATAAAGTGTGGAGCTCATTTGCCTAATAATCCTTTTAGTGCATTGCCTATGCTTCTGATGGTGTCCGACTTGGTGGACGGGGCCGTTTGAGCCGGCGCGCCCGGTTTGGGCATAAAGTCTTTGCCTACCTGATTCGACATAAGATCGAGCAGGCCATCGCGCACCGCTTGCTTGACGGCCTTGCTGCCAATTTCTTTCCACTGTACATGGTATGCGAGCGCCGCGAAGGGTCCCGCCACGAGAATCGGCACAGTAACACCTTTAAGGCTGGCCAACGCCGGGCCAGCCTGACCCATAAGCGTATTGATCAAACGCACATTGACCAACAGTTCGAGCTGCTTGTTCACCAGGTCGATCGAATTGGGCGACCCTTCGGTGATGTGCAACATGGGGGAAACCAGGTTCAGCTTTTTAAACGTGCCCTGACCGCGCTCGAAAGCCAGTTGCGCATCAAGCGTCGAAAAATCAGTTTGTCGGGAGGCGTCGAACTTGGTCAGGACCTCGGGCACCTGGCCGCTGAAGGCATTTGCCACCGCGCCACTGACCTCACCCAATGTTTGACCCACATTGATGCCCTTGACCGCTCCGTTCTGGATGTCGGCCTGCACCGTACCCGATAAATCTGCCTTCAAGGCAGCCACAGTCGCCCCCTGGGCATGCAGGTTCAATGCGATATTGCCAACCCCGCTTAGCTGGCTTGCGCTCGTCAGGCCGGTAAGCAGACCATCCACATTGACTTTGACCAGCGACAACTGGGCAGACATTGCGTTGTGCGTATCGGCCGAAAGCTTGCCGCTCAGCTTGCCCTGATACAGATCGGCCGAAAACGGCGCCACCTCAAGCCGGCCATTTTGCACTCGTACACCGGCGCTGAACTGACTGGCCTGCAGCTTGCGTATAGTGACATTCGCCACCCGAACCGTGCCGGTTAAATCGAGTGGCTGCAAAACTGATAAATCAACGCTGGCCGAAGGCTTGGGCACATTGGCAGGCGTTGCTGGCTTGGCCGCAGCGCTCGTAGCTGCGGGCTTGCCGCTGGCAGCGCCAGTTTTGGCAACACCAGCGGCAGCCTCCACTTTGGGATGCGTGGGCGGGAACAATTTGTTGAAATCCAAGGTGTCGGCCTTTAGGTCGAACACAATTTTCGGATCGCTCAACCGGGTCGCCTTGAGCTTGAGATCAAGCTTGCTTCCGTTCAGGATGGCATTGATTTCGCTGCTGACCTGGTCCGCGACCAGGTCAGCTCGCAGGCTTCCAATAAGCGGAAACTCAAAACTGTTACCGGGCAAAGACGGGTCTTCAATTTTGACGTCACCTTTGATGGCCGACAGCCCGCCCTGTTGCTTATAGGCGCTCCAGTTTGCCGGCGAAGATACTTTGAACTGCACCACGCGCTGCCCTTGCTTGAGCCCGCCTTCCAGTTTCAGTTCTTTCAGCGTCAGGTCGTTGGCATTGCCGCCCAATCCACTGATCCCTACGGCCAGCCCCAATATTTTTTGAGGGCCGGTCAGCTTGAGCGTACCCGACACCGCATCGCCTTTCGCCACGTCGGGCGAAATCGACAAGCTGGGCGCATCGACCGCAAGATCGAAATTCTGCGTGGGCAAAACACCTTTGGAGCGCAGCGACAGCTTTTCCAGCCGCAGCTTGGACTGGCTCTGATCGGCCTTTAGCTGAGGTACAGACAAATTGAAGCTGAAGTTTTTGACCGGATGAACACCTTGCAAGTTGCCTTGCAAGGCCAGCTCGAGATTGCTGGCCGTGAGCAGTCGCGAATACGCGCTGTAGGCCAAATTGCCGCGAAGGCTGACCGTCTTGGCATCGAACGCGCCCAAAGCGCCCGACATCTGCACATTGATCTTTTGCGCCGAATACACCTTTTGTTCGGGATTGATCCTCACCACGGCCTGGCCGTCGAGACGGGCGGCGGCTTTAGGATAAACGCCAACCAGATTTCCCTTGAAGTCAACATCGAAGGGCTGATCAAAGGTTACGCGGCCGGTGTTGATCGCCAGATTTTCTATGCGGGTCCTGGCGCCGGTCTCGAAGTCGCGCAAATGGACTTCGCCATTTTTCAAGTCAAGGCCTCCGATATCTATCTGAAAATCGGCCCGTGCCGCCTCGTGGGCGGCCAGAAAGGACAGCGCGGTAGCCTTGGATTCGACCGCTGTGGACGGCGGATGGGACGTCGCATCTTCGACCGATGCACCGTCCAGGAGATCCTGAAAATTGAAGTGTCCCGGCCGATCACGCACGATCCAGGCCTTAAAACCCGAAACGGCAACATGATCGACCACCAGTCGATTGAACATCAACGGCCAAATCGCCACGGCAAAGCGGGCGCTGTCAATCGAAGCGAATGTATTGGTGCTGTCGCGATCAGACAAAGACAGCCCGTGGACCGACAGGCCTATGCGGGGAAAGAGCGATAGCTGGATATCACCCCTGATGGCCAAAGTACGATGATAGCGACTGTAGACGATCCCCTCAAGCTTGCTTTTGTAGGCGTTTGGATCGAAGGTCAGCAGAAAAATTGCCAGGCCGATCAAGGCGACAATTATCACCACCACCAATCCGAAAAGCACTCGCTTAAGCCAAACTTTCATCCAATTTCGCCCTAAAAGCCTTGGGGGAGAGCCCCCAATTGACGCTCAATTCATTCAATACGTTGAATGCTAACCCATGCGCCCCGGATTTTTCCCGCCCCGCCCGGTTTTTCCGACAGAATCCTTACTGAATGTAATAGGATGCCATTGCCACAGAACCATATAGCTCAGCGCTATATAAGTATGATTGAATAATCCGACTTGAATATGAAAAGGTCGGTACGATAAACGCTATGCGCCCGAGGCCCTTGGTTCCATGTACGCGCTTTCGGGTTCTTCTTTTCACCTACCATTCAAATTACCCATGAAACTAGAAACTCTCGCCATCCATGCCGGCTACCAGCCCGACCCTACCACCAAGTCGGTCGCCGTGCCTATTTACCAGACCACGTCTTACGCCTTCGACAGCACCCAGCACGCCGCAGATCTGTTCGACCTGAAAGTGGCCGGCAATATTTACACACGCATCATGAACCCGACCAACGCCGTGCTCGAAGAGCGCGTCGCGGCCCTTGAGGGTGGCGTGGCCGCGCTAGCCGTCGCCTCGGGTATGGCGGCCGTTACGTACGCCATCCAGACTATCGCCCAGGCGGGCGACAATATCGTCTCGGTCAGCAAGCTTTACGGCGGCAGCTACAACCTGTTCGCTCACACTTTTCCACGCCAGGGCCTGACCGTCAAGTTCGCCCCGCACGACGATGTCGCCGCGCTTGAAGCGCTTATCGACGATAAAACCAAGGCGGTATTTTGCGAATCCATCGGCAATCCAGCCGGCAATATCATAGATATACAAGCCATCGCCGACGCCGCACATCGCCACGGGGTGCCGCTGATCGTCGACAATACGGTCGCGTCTCCCGCCATTTGCCGACCCTTCGAACACGGCGCCGATATCATCGTACATGCGCTTACCAAATACATGGGGGGCCACGGCACGACCATCGCCGGCGCCATCGTCGATTCCGGCAAATTTCCCTGGGCCGAGCACAAAGAGCGTTTTCCCATGCTCAACGAGCCCGACCCCTCCTACCATGGCGTGGTGTATACCGAGGCGTTCGGCCCCGCCGCGTTCATCGGCCGCTGCCGGGTGGTGCCCTTGCGCAACACCGGCGCGGCACTATCGCCATTCAACGCATTCCTGATCCTGCAAGGCATCGAAACGCTGCCCTTACGTATGGAACGCCACACCGAAAATGCGCTCAAAGTGGCGTCGTATCTCGCAAAACATGAAAACGTGTCGTGGGTGAAATATGCCGGCCTGGCTGACCACCCTGAACATGGCCTGGCGCAAAAATACATGGGTGGCAAACCAGCCAGCATCATGTCGTTCGGCATCAAAGGCGGAAGCGCGGCCGGCGGGCGCTTCATCGATGCGCTCAAGCTGATCGTGCGCCTGGTTAATATCGGCGACACCAAATCGCTGGCCTGCCACCCGGCGTCAACCACCCACCGTCAGCTCAGTCCAGCGGAGCTGGCCAAGGCGGGTGTTGGCGAAGACATGATCCGTTTGTCGATCGGTCTGGAACATATCGACGACATTCTGGCCGATCTGGGGCAGGCGCTGGGCGCCAGCCAGAAGTAAAGGCCAGTAAACGCCGTTGGTTGGTATGCGCCTGGTCCGATGGCACCCACAAGGGGTGCCGCTACAAAAACGTACCGGTGGCTCACTGGCTGCCATGACGCGCCATTGCCATGGCAGCCCTTGTGGCTGCCATGGCGTTCCATTATCTGGCAAGCATCATTGCCCAACACTGTAAATAATTGTCAGCAAGTTCGGGTATAGTAAGCCAACAAAAATTAACGAGATGCAGGAGAGTCTTGATGCAAATAGGAATCCCGCGCGAAAGCCTGTCAGGTGAAACCCGGGTCGCGGCCATACCCGAAACGGTTAAAAAATTTATCGGCAGCAAGCATACTGTGGTGGTCGAAGAAGGCGCGGGGCTGTCGGCTCATTATCCCGATGCAGCCTATGTAGCGGCAGGCGCCAGCCTTGGCGACACCGCCCAGGCGCTAGGCGCGGATCTGGTGCTGAAAGTGCGCGCACCCAACGACTCCGAACGTGCATGCATGAAGCCCGATGGCGTACTGATCGGCATGCTCGATCCCTTCGACCAGGCCGGCTTGGCCGCACTAGCCGCAGCCGGGCTCACCGCCTTTGCTCTCGAAGCCGCGCCACGGATTACTCGCGCGCAGAGCATGGACGTTTTATCGTCGCAAGCCAACCTGGCCGGCTACAAGGCGGTTTTACTGGCCGCCAACCAATATGGGCGGCTGTTTCCCATGCTCATGACCGCCGCAGGCACGCTTAAGGCCGCACGCGTAGTTGTCTTAGGCGCGGGCGTCGCAGGCCTGCAGGCCATTGCCACGGCCAAGCGTCTGGGTGCAGTGGTAGAGGCGTCAGACGTGCGCCCCGCCGCCCGCGAACAAATCGAATCCCTGGGCGCCAAATTTATCGACGTGCCTTTCGAGACCGACGAAGAACGTGAAATTGCGCAAGGGGTAGGCGGCTATGCCCGGCCCATGCCGGCCGCCTGGATGGCGCGCCAGGCCATTCTTGTTTCCGAACGCTGCAAGCAGGCCGATATCGTCATCAGCACAGCGCTGATTCCCGGTCGCCCCGCCCCCACCCTGATCACAGAAGAAACCGTACAGGCCATGAAGCCAGGTTCGGTCATTGTCGACCTGGCGGTAGAGCGCGGCGGCAACTGCCCCCTGTCGGAGAAAGACAAAGTCGTCAACAAACACGGGGTCAGCCTGATCGGCTACAGCAACTTGCCCGCCATGGTCGCCACCGATGCCTCGGCGCTTTATGCCCGCAACGTCCTCGATTTCATGAAGCTGATTGCAAACGCCAATGGCGAACTGCTCATCCCGCAAGACGACGAAATCGTCACTGCCTGCCTGATGTGCGCCGGCGGCAAAGTACTAAGGAGCGTCTGATGGAAGCCGTCAACCCTACTCTCATCAACATCACGATTTTCGTGTTGGCCGTGTATGTCGGCTTCCATGTGGTATGGAATGTCACCCCCGCGCTGCACACGCCGCTAATGGCCGTCACGAACGCCATCTCAGCAATCGTCATTGTGGGCGCAATGCTCGCGGCCGGCCTGACCGAGGGCGGCCTTGCGCGATTCATGGGTGTCTTTGCTGTGGCCCTCGCCTCGGTGAATGTATTCGGCGGCTTCCTGGTAACCCGGCGCATGCTCGAAATGTTCAAGAAAAAAGAGAAGAAGGCAGCGGGAGGCCAGGCATGATCTCTCCGAACCTGGTCACGCTGCTTTATCTCATTGCCTCGGTTTGCTTTATTCAAGCGCTAAAGGGCCTGTCTCATCCCACGACATCGCGGCGCGGCAATCTGTTTGGCATGGTGGGCATGGCCATCGCCGTGCTTACCACCGCCGCGCTTATCGTCGGCCTGGCCAAACGCGGCACGGCCGGCATCGACCTGGGCTGGATCGTGCTGGGCCTGCTGATAGGCGGCAGCATCGGCACGGTCATGGCCAAACGCGTCGAAATGACCAAAATGCCAGAGCTTATCGCCTTCATGCACAGCATGATCGGCCTGGCCGCCGTGGCAATAGCCATTGCCGTCATTGCAGAGCCCCATGCATTCAATATCGTTGCCAACGGGCTGCCTTTGCCTACCGGCAACCGTTTCGAACTGGTCATAGGCACCTTCGTGGGCGCCATCACCTTTTCAGGCTCGGTCATCGCTTTCGGCAAACTTTCCGGCACCTATAAATTCAGGCTATTCCAGGGGGCATCGGTCGTCTTTCCCGGACAGCACATTCTTAACCTTGTGCTGGCCATTGTCATGCTGGTCTTTGGCGCCTGGTTTATCGCCACGCAAATGTGGCTGCCCTATATCGTCATGCTGCTCATCGCTTTCGCTCTGGGCGTGCTCATCATCATCCCTATAGGCGGGGCCGACATGCCGGTGGTCATCTCAATGCTCAACAGCTACTCGGGCTGGGCAGCGGCGGGCATTGGCTTTTCACTGAACAACCCCATGCTGATCATTGCCGGATCACTGGTTGGCTCATCGGGCGCGGTGCTGTCATACATCATGTGCAAAGCCATGAACCGATCATTTTTCAATGTGATTTTGGGCGGCTTTGGCGCGGCGCCCGGCACAGCACAAGGCGGCGGGCAGGCTCAGCGCAATGTTAAATCGGGCAGCCCCGAAGACGCGGCATTCCTCATGAGCAATGCCGAATCGGTCACGATCGTGCCCGGTTACGGCCTGGCGGTTGCGCGTGCGCAGCACGCTCTTAAAGAGCTCGCGCAAAAACTGACCGACCAGGGCGTCATCGTCAAATATGCCATCCACCCCGTGGCCGGCCGCATGCCCGGCCACATGAACGTACTGCTGGCCGAAGCCGAAGTACCCTACGACCAGGTCTTCGAAATGGACGACATTAACGGCGAGTTTGCGCAAACCGATGTCGTGCTCGTGCTGGGCGCGAACGACGTGGTGAACCCCGCAGCCAAAAACGACCCCAATTCACCCATCGCCGGCATGCCCATACTCGAGGCCTACAAAGCCCGCACCGTTATCGTCAACAAACGCTCCATGGCCACCGGCTATGCCGGCCTGGATAACGAACTGTTCTACATGGACAAAACCATGATGGTGTTCGGCGACGCGAAAAAAGTAATTGAAGGCATGGTAAAAGCCATCGAATAGGGGTTGGGATGGTGTTATGTACCGTAAACGCTACCTGCTGCGAATGCCACCCACAAGGGGTGGCGCTACAAATGCCGCTACGGCTGGCGGTACAAGCGTCGTTACGAGATGCCGTTACGGACGTCGTTACGAGATACCGTTACGCATCATCACCAAACTTGATGCCTTGCGCGAGCGGTAGCTCGCGTGAGTAATTGATGGTGTTGGTCGCCCGGCGCATATACACCTTCCAGGCATCCGAACCCGATTCGCGCCCGCCGCCGGTTTCCTTTTCACCGCCAAACGCGCCGCCAATCTCTGCACCTGACGTGCCGATGTTCACATTCGCAATACCGCAATCGGAGCCGGCCGCTGACAAGAACCATTCGGCCTCGCGCAGGTCGGTCGTAAACACGGCCGACGACAGGCCTTGCGGCACATTGTTTTGCATATCAACCGCATCATGGAAATTCTCATAACGCATGACATACAAAATCGGCGCGAACGTTTCGTGACACACCACGTCGGTTTGTGCAGGCATCTCGACTATGGCGGGAGCCACGTAATAGGCATCCGGATACTCCTTGGCAAGCACTCGTTCCCCGCCAAAGACCTTTCCGCCCTCTTGCCTGGCTTTGGCCAGCGCAGCCTGCATTCCGTCGAAGGCAGACTTGTCGATCAGCGGACCGACCAAGGTATGGGCATCCAGCGGATTACCCACTTGAGCGCTGGCGTAGGCCTTCTTCAATCGCGCCACCAATTCGTCGGCGATACCCTTCTGGGCAATCAAGCGGCGAGTGCTGGTGCAGCGCTGCCCCGCAGTGCCAATGGCGCCAAACAAAATACCCCGGACGGCCATGCCGAGATCGGCCGAGGGCGCCACAATAATCGCATTATTGCCACCCAGTTCAAGCAGAGACCGGCCGAAACGCTCAGCCACCCGCGGACCGACCTGACGTCCCATGCGGGTAGAGCCGGTGGCGGAAACCAGGGCCACCCGGCGATCATCAACCAAAGCCTCGCCCACCTCGCGTGCTCCAATCAACAGCTCGGACAAACCGGCAGGCGCATCGCCGAACTTCTTCGTGGCGCGTTCGAACAACGCTTGGCAAGCCATCGCCGTTAAAGGCGTTTTTTCAGACGGCTTCCACACCACCGCATCGCCGCACACAATGGCCAGCGCCGTATTCCATGACCACACCGCCACGGGAAAATTGAAGGCGGAAATCACACCGACAACGCCCAGAGGCTGCCAGGTTTCCATCATGCGATGACCCGGGCGCTCCGAAGCAATCGTCAACCCGTACAACTGGCGCGACAGGCCGACGGCGAAATCGCAAATATCGATCATCTCCTGCACTTCACCCGTGCCTTCGGCGAGAATCTTGCCCGCTTCTATCGACACCAGGCGGCCCAACAATTCCTTATTGGCGCGCAATTCATCACCCAGCAGGCGGATCAGCTCGCCGCGCCGTGGCGCCGGCACTTGGCGCCACGCGGTAAACGCCCCATGGGCGCGCCCGATCGCGGCTTGAACCTCAGTCACCGTGTGCTCGTGCACGCGTGCGATGACGGCGCCATCAAGGGGTGAGTGAACCGCCAGGGTTCCACCCGTCAAACTCGAAGGAGCAAGTCCCAATCTATTGAGCAATTCTGCAGTAGTCATTTTTTTCCTAAGGATGAGTGGCATAAACGTTCGCCTGCCATCGATACGAAAGAATATCACAATATTTTCTTATATGAAATAATATTGCTTAAGGGAAAATACCGAGGGTATTTAGTTCCGATTCTGTAACAATGTGATCACTGCAAGCGCCCGAAGCAGCAGGCCGGTCGCTGCGAAACCCTTGATTGTTGGGCCGTAAACCCCCACCCGAAACATGCAAACCAAACACTATGACGTCATTATCGCCGGCGGCGCGGCGGCGGGTAGCGCAAGCGCCTATTTCCTGACTGCCAACCCTGATTTCAAAGGATCAGTGCTGGTTGTGGAAAAGGACTTCAGCTATCAATACTGCGCCACCGCCCTGTCGGCGGCCTCGATCCGTCATCAGTTTTCAACGCCCGAGAACATCGCCATGTCGCAATTCGGGACACAATTCCTGCGTCATTTCGGATCTGCGCTGGCGGTCAACGGCGAACGACCCGATGCCGCCTTCCACGAAGGCGGATATCTGTTCCTGGCCAGCGCGGCCGGCATGGATGTATTGCTCGAAAATCACCAGACACAAAAGGCGCTTGACGTCGACGTGGCGCTCTTGACACCCGACCAGCTCGCGGCGCGCTTTCCATGGCTGCACACGAGCGATCTGGCGGCCGGGTCGCTCGGGCTATCGGGTGAAGGCTGGCTGGACGCGTACGGCATGATGCAAGGCCTTAGAAAAAAGGCCATCGCACAAGGTGCTCGCTACATCGAAAACGAAGTGATCGACGTGCAACGCCAGGGCCGCCGCATTACCGGGGTGATCTTGAACGACGGCACAGCCCTGCAATGCGGAACGCTGATCAACACCGCCGGTACAGGCGGGCCCCGTCTGGCCCGGCAAGCCGGCATTGTTTTGCCTGTCGAATCGCGAAAACGTTATGTTTTTTACTTTCAATGCCCAACCGTCATTGCCGGTTGCCCCATGGTTATCGACCCAAGCGGCGCCTATTTCCGACCCGAAGGGCGAGGATTCATTTGCGGTATTTCGCCCGCCGAATCCAATGACCCGGAGTGTTTCGACTTCGACGTTGAACACGACCTGTTCGATGAAACCCTGTGGCCCTTGCTGGCCGCACGCGTTCCCGCCTTCGAGGCGATCCGCTGCACGCGCAGCTGGGCCGGCCACTACGACATGAATACGCTCGACCATAACGTCATTATCGGCGCTCATCCCGATATTGAAAACCTGCTTTTCGCCAACGGCTTTAGCGGACATGGCATGCAGCAATCACCCGCCGTGGGGCGTGCGCTATCGGAGTTGGTCACGTACGGAAAATTCGAGACCCTCGATCTGTCGCGCATGGGCTGGACGCGCATTTTGAACAACAACCTGATTATTGAAAAAAACATAGTATGAAACAAGCAAGCACGCAACACAGCGAATCCGCCCTGGCCGCACGCTTGCGGGGGCTGCGCCTGCAGCGAGGATGGACGCTTGGGCAAACCAGCAAGGCCAGCGATGTCGCTACATCGACGCTATCGAAAATCGAGAATGGCCTGATGTCCCCCACCTATGACATCCTGCTTAAACTGGCCAAAGGCCTGGATCTGGACGTTGCAGAACTTTTCTCTGCCGCTCAGGACCACATGGGCACCGGGCGCTGTAGCGTGGAGCGCAAAGACAGCGGCGAAATCCACGACACCCCGCTATACCGCCACCAAGTTCTGTGCTCTCATCTGTCGCATAAACGCATGATGCCTTTCCTAACCCGAATCAAGGCTCATGCCCTGACAGAAAACCAAGGCTGGAGCCGCCATGACGGCGAAGAGTTTGTCTACGTGTTGAGCGGGGTGATCGAGCTGCACACCGAGTACTATCAACCAGCGGTGCTCTCGACCGGCGATTGTTTTTACATCGACAGTCGAATGCGGCACCGCGTAGTCAACCATAGCAAGAACGAGGCTGAAGTTCTATGGATGAGCACCACGCCCTCCCCCCCGGAATTGCACCATGAACCCTGACACGCCTATTTTCAACGCCACGCAAACCGCCGAGCTCCTCGACTTTCAACTGCTGGTTCAGACCCTTGAAACGACTGTGCTCGATTACGCCAGTGGCGCGATCTGCGCGCCCGAACGGCAAGTAGTGCCCTTCCCTCAAGGCGCCGTCATGCTGTCGATGCCCGCCACGGCGCCCGACATCGGCATACACAAACTGGTGAATGTCGCCGCAAACAATGCAAGCCTGAACCTGCCTACAATCAATGGCCTGGTCGCTGTCTACGAGGGCAAAACCGGCCAGCTACTGTTTGTGCTCGACGGCCCAACGGTCACGGCGCGACGCACCGCAGCCGTATCGATGCTGGGCCTGAAAACCTTTCTGCGCCGGCCTCCCCGCCACATCGCCTTGATAGGCACAGGCACGCAAGCATCGGGACACGCACACGCGATCGCGGCATTATTTCCGGATACGGCCGTATTCGTCGCCGGCCGAAATGCAGACAAGGTCAGCGGCTTCATCCAGGCTCATCGCCATCTGAACGTGACACTCGAAGCCGGTTCAAGCGGCGCCATTCCCGCCGATATCGACGCCGTGATTACCGCCACCACCAGCCAGACCCCCGTTTACAACGAAGCGGCGCGCACCGGGCGTCTGGTGCTTGGAGTTGGCGCCTTCAAGGCGGATATGGCCGAGATCGGGGCGCAAACCGTGCTTGGCAGCCAAAGCTATGTTGACGACCCGGCTGGCGCGCACCATGAAGCGGGCGACCTTGTGCTGGCCCATGTCGACTGGAGCCAGGTCAAACCCTTGGCCGACGCATTGCAGAACGGCGTCGATTTCGACCGGCCGCTGTTATTCAAAACCGTGGGTTGCGCCGCCTGGGACCTGGGTGCCGCGCGCTGCGCACTGGCGGCATTGACGCGGTAGGGGTGATTTTTTTCAAGGAAATGGTGAGGTCTTTGTTTTCGTGGATGGCAGCCACAAGGGCTGCCGCTACAAATACAAACCTGTGGCTCATGTCAGCGGCAGCCCTTGTGGCTGCCATCGCCCCCAATCCAATCAGATTATTGATATTCCAATAAAGAATATCCAGCCACAATAATTTCACTTTTTTTTATAGACACAGACGCATACACTGATGCAAACGGAACGAATCCAGGAGCCTGCATGGCCAGCAATCCCCTATCTACCCCACACGCTGCGTCGGCGCAAGGTGTAGCTCCCACACCGCTGCTGCGCTGTTTCATCGACGGCGCCTGGGTCGAAACGGCTCGTACGTTTGACAATATCAATCCGGTCAATGGGCAACTGCTCAGCCGGGTTTGCGAGGCTGACCAGGCTACCGTCAATGCGGCCGTCAGCGCGGCCAACCGGGCCGCCAAAGGGAGCTGGAGGCAAACCAGCGTAGCCGCGCGCGCCACCTTCCTGCATCGCATTGCCGACGGCATTGAGCAACGTTTTGACGATTTCGTAGCGGCTGAAGTGGCCGACACCGGCCGCCCGGTGCACCAAGCCCGCGCGCTGGACGTGGCGCGCGGCATTGCCAACTTTCGCACCTTTGCCGACCTGATCAAGACAGCCTCGAGCGAAATGTTCGAAGGCACGGCTGCCGACGGCGCCAAAATACTGAACTACGTGGTTCGCAAGCCTCTGGGGACAGTAGGCATTATCTCGCCCTGGAACTTGCCTCTGCTGCTGCTGACCTGGAAAGTAGCCCCGGCCCTGGCCATGGGCAACTGTGTGGTGGCCAAGCCCTCCGAAGAAACACCTTCTTCTGCCACGCTGTTGGCCGAAGTCATTCAGGCCGCTGGCCTGCCCAACGGTGTATTCAACCTGGTCCACGGCTTCGGGCCCGACTCCGCCGGCCAGTTTTTAAGCACCAGCCCGCATATCGACGCCATTACCTTTACGGGCGAATCGCGTACTGGCAGCACTATTATGAAAGCCGCCGCTGAAGGGGTCAAGGAAGTGTCTTTCGAACTGGGCGGCAAAAACGCGGCCGTGGTGTTTGCCGACGCCGATTTCGACGCGGCTGTTAGCGGAGTATTGCGCTCTAGCTTCACCAACTCGGGGCAAGTCTGTTTATGTTCCGAACGCGTATACGTCGAGCGCCCTATTTTCGACCGCTTTGTGGCCGCGCTTAAAGACCGCACCGAGCAGTTGCTCGTCGGCTTTCCACAAGCCGAAGGTGTGGATATGGGGCCGCTTGTGTCGCACGCGCATCGCGACAAGGTGCTGTCTTACTATCGGCTGGCGCGTGAAGAAGGCGCCACCATCGTAACCGGGGGCGGCGTGCCTGTTTTTGGCGACGAGCGCGATCAGGGTGCGTACGCGCAGCCCACCATCATCACCGGCCTGCCCGATACAGCGCGCTGCATACGCGAAGAAATTTTTGGCCCTATCTGCCACATAGCGCCTTTTGACACCGAAGACGAAGTCATTGCGCGGGTCAACGACAGCCCTTACGGCCTGGCGGCTTGCGTGTGGACCACGCATTTATCCCGCGCCCATCGTGTGGCAGCCCAGTTCGAAACTGGCATAGTATGGGTCAACACCTGGTTTACGCGCGACTTGCGCACCCCGTTTGGCGGCACTAAATTGTCGGGTATGGGGCGTGAAGGCGGGCGTTATTCCATGGATTTCTATTCCGAAATAAGCAATATCTGCATCCGGCTTTAACCCACAGCAATCACCTGCAACAAACACTTCGCATTTACGGGAGACCCAATGAGCAATCAGGTACACGCACGCGTCGTGACAGGCAAAGCCACGCCGCGCGGCAAGTTTCCGCATATCAAGCGCGCCGGCGACTTCCTGTTCATATCAGGTACCAGTTCGCGGCGGCCCGACAACAGTTTTGCCGGCGCACAAGCCGACGCCATGGGCACCACCCAACTGGACATACACGATCAGACCCGCGCCGTAATTGAAAACATACGTGACATACTCCAGAGCGAAGGCGCGGGCCTGGAAGATTTGGTCGAGATTTCGGCGTACCTGGTCAACATGAACGATTTCGGCGGCTACAACGAAGTCTATGGCGAGTTTTTCTCTGCCGATGGCCCTACCCGCACGACGGTCGCCGTGCACCAGTTGCCGCACCCGCATCTGCTGGTTGAAATCAAGGCCATCGCCTACTTTCCAAAATGAATATCCCACGGAGGACGGCATGCTGACCTATGGCAAACCTTTTAATTTCTCGCGCTGGATCGACGAACACGCGCATCTGTTAAAGCCCCCCGTGGGCAACCAGCAGATCTGGCAAGACAGCGACTTTATCGTAACCGTGGTGGGCGGGCCGAATCATCGCACCGATTACCACGACGACCCGTATGAAGAATTTTTTTACCAGATGCGCGGCAACGCCTATCTGAATTTGTGGATAGAGGGCGCACGTGAACGTGTCGACTTAAAGGAAGGCGACATCTTCCTGATGCCGCCGCATGTGCGCCACTCGCCGCAGCGGCCCGAAGCCAATAGCGCCTGCCTGGTCATCGAGCGCCAGCGGCCACTGGGGCAAGTCGATGGCTTCGAATGGTATTGCGAAGCCGACGACGGATGCGGCCAACGGGTGCATCGCGTCGAAACACAATTGCAAAGCATCGTGCACGACTTGCCCCCGCTGTTCAATGCCTTTTATCAATCCGAAGAAAAGCGGCTTTGCCCTCATTGCGGCAAGTTGCATCCCGGCAAAGGAGCCTAGCTCAAGCCATGCGTCCCCTGAAAAAAATCGATATGCATTCCCACTTTTTCCCGCGCATCAGCCAGGAAGAAGCCAACAGACTGGATCCGGCGCAAGCGCCCTGGCTAACAATATCCGACGACGGTGAAAACGGCCAGATCATGAAGGGCGATCGCCCCTTTCGTCCGGTATATCGCGCCTTGTGGGATTCGTCCTTGCGGCTCGAAGAAATGGATCGCCATGGTCTGGACATGCAAATCATTTCGGCCACCCCGATTATGTTCGGCTACAGTTGTCCGGCCGAGCGTGCCGCCACCTGGGCCGAGCGCATGAACGACCTGGCGCTGGAGCATTGTGCCGCAAACTCAAAGCGTCTCAAAGCCCTGGCCCAGGTGCCATTGCAGGACCTGGATCTGGCCTGCCGCGAAGCGTCGCGCGCCAAGACCAGCGGCCATGTCGGAGTGCAAATCGGCAACCATCTGGGTCAGTACGATCTGGACGATGAGCGCCTGGTGCAGTTCCTGATCCATTGTGCCGAAAACAATATCGCGGTGCTCGTCCACCCCTGGGACATGATGACCGACGGCCGCATGAAAAAATGGATGTTGCCCTGGCTGGTGGCCATGCCGGCAGAAACACAGCTGGGCATTTTGTCGCTGATTCTCTCGGGCGCCTTCGAGCGCATCCCCAAATCGCTCAAGCTGTGCTTTGCTCACGGCGGCGGCAGCTTCGCCTTTTTGCTCGGGCGGGTCGACAACGCCTGGCAATGCCGCGATATTGTGCGCGAGGACTGCCCCAACCTACCCTCCAGCTATCTGGATCGGTTCTATGTCGACAGCGCGGTTTTCGATTCGCATGCGCTGCGCCTGCTGGTGGCGACCATGAATTCGGAGCATGTCATGCTGGGCTCGGACTACCCCTTCCCGCTGGGCGAACAGCACATAGGCCAGCTTGTTGAGCAGAATCAATGGTTAAACGCGATTGATCGCGACAATATCAACGGTTTGAATGCACAGGAGTTTTTTGGGTTGGACGCCGATTGATCTGCCCAGCTGTCCAGATCGGCGCTTACGTTTTTGTAGCGGCACCCCTTGTGGGTGCCATTCTTTCCAAAATGTAGATATTGTTTTGATTGGTAGGATTGTGGCAGCCACAAGGGCTGCCGCTACGACGACGTATCGACAGTTAAATTAACCCCCAGGCCCCTATGGACCCCTTATTGCTGAACCGCAGCGCCCTGGCCCGCAAGCTGCGCTTCTCGCAACTGCTGGTGTTGGAAATGGTCTTGCAGAGCCGATCCATACTGCGTGCCGCCCAAACGCTGAACCTGACTCAACCGGCCGTCAGCAAGGTCATACTTGAACTTGAAGCATGGTTCGGAGAGCCGCTGCTGGTGCGCAGCAACCGCGGCGTGGCGCCCACCGAATTCGGCGAACTGATAGGCCGGCGCGCCAAGACTTTGTTGGCCGAACTGCGCACCATGACCGACGAACTCAACGCCTACAAATCGGGCGTGCTCGGCCATGTCATCGTCGGCACGCTCATTGCCGCATCGTCGTCCCTCTTGCCGCACGCCATTGCACTGCTCAAGGCACAAGCGCCACACGTTGTGGTCACCTTGCGCGTAGGGCAAATGGATCAGCTGCTGCCCATACTGGCCACCGGCGATCTCGACCTGGTCGTAGGACGCATTCCCGATGACAAGACATGGCGCGCCTCGGCACAGGAAGTCGCTGCCGAAACGCTTTATCGCGATGAACTGTGTGTCGTCTCGGGCTGCCGCCATGCCATGGCCAAGAAAAAGAACCTGACGCTATTCGATCTGGCCTCGTACCCCTGGATACTGCCCACCGTCGATTCCTCGCTGCGCAAAACCGCAGACCGCCTGTTCGAACGAGAAGACCTGCCCTTGCCCGAGAACCTGGTCGAGTCGATGTCCATCCTGACCAACCTGACCTTGCTGGCCGACTCCCAAACCTGTGCGTTCATGCCACGCACCATTGCCATGCCCTTTGTCGACTCCGGCATGCTCTGCGTGCTGGCCGTAAAAGGGCTGGACGCCTTCGGCGATATCGGCTTTTTTCACCGTCCCGGACATAATCAGGGACCGGCGGTGGAGCTGTTCAAGGCCTGTCTGCGCGAAGCGGTGCGCAAGGTGGTGTAGGGCAAAATCAGGCTCGTCCAACGATTCGAAATATCGACGACCAGCTCAAAACTCGACTGCGCATCCAGGCCGCGACACACGGGCGTTCCATGGAGGACGAGGCGCGCGATATTCTGCGTGCATCGCTATCAACCAAGACGGCTCGAGATTTGTGGGAGGCCACGCAAGCTATCTTCAACCAGGACTTCGCCGGACAAGTACTGAGCTTCGACACTGATGCAGCTGACGCTTATGCTGAAATCGCCGCATCCCGGAAGGCCGCAGGCCGACCCATCAGCCAGTTCGATGCGATGATCGCAGCCATGGCACGGTCAAGGGGCGCCGGTGTGGCTACCCGCAATGTGAAAGATTTTGCGGAATACGGGATCGACATTGTCGACCCCTGGAAGATATAGGGTGAACGAGAAAAAAAGGGTTGTAAATGTTGTAGCGACACCCCTAATGGGTGCCAAAACATCGACAATCAAAACGATATCTGTGAAACGTGAGAATATCGCTATTTTTGCCACAATCCCGCCTCGACCAACCTGCGGATCAACGCCCCGCGTTTAGCATGACGCACCAAAAATCGGCGTAATGCGCGATCGAAGATCTCTTTGCTGGACACCAGTTGGTAAGCGTCGGCAAGATCGATAATCACGTGTTTGGCTTGATCGTAACCCGACGCCGAGCCGCGTTCGACAAGGGGGTGAAGCGCGTTCCAGCATTGGTCAAAATCAGCAGCCAGCGTTTTAAGGAAGTCGTCACGTTTCTTGCGACGCACGGCCTCCTGACGAACACGCGCCTTCGCCTCACGCTCCAGGCGATGGGTTTCCGCTACTTTGGCAAGCGTGCGCAGTTCAGCCACTTTTCGTCGTGAAACACATGGCGCCGTACCCTGTGCGAGCTTCTTCTGCCATGTCAAAAAAGCCGTCTTGAACTGACGTTCGGCCTGCTGCGATTTGCCGTTCAGGAGCAACTTGAGAATAGCTCGCATCTCGTTGACGGACAGACCCGCCAGCCACTCATTGATACTATCGTCATTATCCAACTCCGAAACATCCGGACTAACTGCCGCTGCTGCGGCCACCAAGTCCGGATCAATTTCCAGAAAGGCCACCAGCGCTTGCTGTGCAGCAGAAAGCCGCGAAAGGCCAGGCGGCACTTCCGGTTCAATCGCGTTGTCGTCAACTTCTCTGGCGGTCACGCCGGCCAACCAACCGAGATAGAGGGGGCGCAAATCGCCACGCAATAGCTCATCGCGCAGAGGCATCAGGCGCCCCATCCAATCCCGCCCTTCATCTAGACCGAAACGATCATAATCTTCGCTTTCGTCGAGCCACCAGTCGATAATCCAATGTTTGCCAGCAGCGTCAATAGTTAACGCAAGTTTCGTTGCATATTGTGATAATTCGGATTTACTAAACACGGCATACGGCACTCGAAATGCCAATCGACAAGTGCACCAGTTAGTCATATAGACGAAGGCATCAAAATAACGCCGCATCCAGTCTGAGGGCTCAGCCTTCAAGTTACCCCAGTGATATTCGTTGACAAAACTCGTCGCGGTAATCGTCGCCCGAGTAGAGCATGCGCGGAGCTCGGCCATCTCTTTTGCAGTCAGCGACCGCTCAACGGCCGCGAATTCGTAATACTGATATTCACTCATGGATCTCTATTTCTGCTTGATAGCACGAAAGTTATAATCATCGCCCAAATGAACATAGAGACGCCCGCACAACTCGCCCGACACAATCTCGGCAAAACCTCGTCCGCTCACTTCATCGCCTTCACAAAAACCGCTCCAGGTAAATTCAACACGGCTGGCATCGATACGACAGTCCATTTCGCCCTGCATCGAACCGAATTGAAAACTTCCAATGCCTTTCCCCTTGAAAGTGAAGTGACCAGGTTCCTCCATATCCACAAAATCCTCATCGTACCCATCCATCCAAACGATGCGCCATTGAGCAACGAAGGAATTTTCTTTACGTGACGCCATCTGCGAGTATCGACTTTTATTGGGATTTCGCATCTTAGCGCAAAATTTTGCGTACGCCTTGGCGATCCTCTACGCGAGGAAAAGATGTTTGTGATTCAGCACCGGATCGATGCTGGGAAAAAATGGCAGCCACAAGGGCTGCCGCTACAAGCGACGGGCGCGTATTTGCGGAGGTGCCGTTAGAGCGGTTGCCCAAAAGCAGCCCAGGCCTTTTCGTATTGTTGATACCGACCGAAAGTCAGGCTGCGACCAGTTCTTCATCGGCCTGCCGCAGACGGTAGGGGCGAATCAGCACCTCGGCGGGCAGCGCCAACCGCTCGGCCCGATGTAGGGTTCCAAGTCCTTGCGCGTCAGGCCGCGCGCTTCCATGACGTGACCCAGGAAATCGATGGGATCAGGGTCGGAAATCGGGAAATGCGGGCGCTCGTATTGCTCGACCAGCAGGGTCAGCACGCCCAGCTCATCGGCTTCCGGCGATTTGGCAGGAGCATCCCATAGGCGATCCACTTCAGCCAGTGCCGCCCAGTAGTTTTTCTTGGTGCGAATCAGCTTGATTTCCATGTTGGTCTCCTTCAAATCATCTTAACGTCGATTTTGTCGTACTGATGGTGCGTACCCACAAAGCGGACATACATCAACCTCTTGTCATAGCGCACTTCCACCACCAAGCTGCATCGGTGCTTTGGTGCGATTGCTCCTGAACTTGGCCTTGCGTCGTATCCAGTCGGCGCTCTTTACGGATCTTGTCAGTGACCTCGCCGGCAAGAAAGGTGGGGGGACGTAAAGATGAAGTCCAGTTCGTCGAGCTTTTCCAACGCGGCCTTCAACGCCTCGTAGGCGTACATCGAAAAGCACGAGGCCGCGATCTTTCGTCGTGCCCCTGGTCGGATGGTTTGCTTGAGATCATCGCCCAGCAAGCGGCTGATGTTGTCGATCAGTTCCATCATGCTCTCCTTACGCTTGCTTGATCCATTTCGCTCCCCGTCCCTTGCCCGTTGATTCAATCAATCCCTCTGATTTCATTCCCCGCAGCACCAGCCGTACCATGTCCCGGCTCACGCCCGGGCAAGCTTCCTCGATCTCTGAAATCGAAAATGGCAGGGTGCACCCCAGCACTTTCGTGCGCACCCGGTCGCCCTTGCTGCCGCGGCCACGCTCGACCGTGCCAACACGCTCCTCGAACTCGCGGTAGGCCCGCAGCAAGGCACCCCAAAAGTAGTCGAGCATCGCCAGCGGCACTAGCACTAGTGGGTCAGCCAGGCTCTGATCCAGTGCGGTGGCGTAGTACCGAGTCAAATCGGCCATAGCCATCGGCGTCAGATGCGCAGTGACCGGCTGGAAGCGCGGCCGTGATGTGCCGTCCGGATGGCGTTCGATGATGTCGTTGTTGGTGGCTTTCCAGCGCCCGCCCGCCGGCGGCATGTAGCGATACAGCATGGTGTGCAATTGCAGCACTACGCCTTCGTTGAAGGGCATGTGCGCGGCGGATTCGTGAATCAACGCCAGAGCGTCGCGGTAGCCCGCGATCTCCTGTTCGGAACGGTTCTTTGGCGCTGCATTGCGGATGACCAGGGACCTCAGCCGTGAGGGAGCGACGATGACGCCTTCCAGGCGGTTGGATGACTCGGTGGATTCGACCACCGCGATCTGGCGCAGGCCCTTAAGAGCTTCGGGAGACTGCACAGCGTAGCGCTGTTGCTTGCCCTGGTACTCGCCCAGTGAGCGCAGTGTGGCCGCCTGGGTACCGTCGAAGCGCAGCGCAGCGAGGTACCCGGGGGTAAGCGAGTGCATTTAAATGTAAGCCCGGGCTGTCTAAACAGGGTAATCATAGCCTTCAAATAGGGTATTGTCTCGATAAATACCTCATTAATGTTGATTGATTACCCTGTTTCACTGCGTTGATCACACGTTTAGACGTTAAAGGGAAAATTGCGCTGTATCTAATTGATAAATATTGATTTAAATATTGGCCATGATGATTTGTACTCGATTTTGTACTCATATTATTCATGGCTTCTTTTTCGGTAACGCCCTGGCATCTGCTGAAAGCCGGATCATTCCAAAAGCTCAGATAAGCACATTAATGCTATTTGAGCATTAAACGAGCATTAAACAAATTCAATGCTCGTTTTAATGCTCGCACGCATAGAAACCATCATTGCTTGAATACATGTCGAGCCGACTGGCCTCGTCCTGGCGGTTGGACCCCTGGATTTTCCTCGCGTAGCTCTGCCATTAAACGGTACACCTGGTTGCGATCAAAGTGCGTGATCTGCCGGATCTCCTGATTACTTAACCCCGGTTCGTTACGACGGGCGCGCTCCATGAGAATACTGAGTACGCGAACCTTCGCCGCATCCCAATCGATGCGTCGGCGCTTTTCGCCCCCTCCATCCCCTGCCAGACGGCGATACAGCGCCGGTGACAGGCACCAATACGCCCCTCTTCCAGTGCCGCCATGCTCGATATAGCCACTAGACTCCATGCCAGACAAGCGCTCCCGAATCTCTGCTTCGCTACGCTGGCATAAGGCGGCAGCCGTCGCCGTATCCACCTCGGGATGTTTGCGCAGATAGCCCAGCAACAGCAATTCATCCACGCCCAGATGATGCCCTCGCTCAGATTCCTCAGCCACAAACAGCCGAATGGCTGCATCGAGCTCACGCTTGGCAAAACTCACCAGGACAGAATCACCAATCTCGCGGATCACGGGCGGCTCCTTGCCCTCCACCAGCAAGGCGGAGAACATGCGATTGATACCCAGATTGCTGCGGTTGACCATGCGCAACCGAGTGAGCGCCTCGACCAACAAGAGATTCCTGGCCGCCGGCTGATGGTGCAGGATATTGTCCGGCGTAATGCCCGCGATGAACCCACCGTTGTTACTGATCTCCAACCGGTCACGGTAGAGCTTAACCATCACCGGCCCTGCAATCTTCAGGTCGGCGTGGCAGAACGCATTCATCAGCGCCTCGCGCAAGGCGATCTCCGGCCAAGTCCGGTATTCGTAATGAAATAATCCCTGCTCGTAGGTCGTGATCGGATTGAATGGCAACAGCAATTCTTCGAGGCGCTGCACTGACAGTGGTAAGGCACTGACGCGGTCCTCTCGATTGTCATACTCAGTATCGGAGGTCATGTGCAAGAATGTCCAGCCATGGCCAGGAACATACTCACGAATGGCGTCTTCAGTCCCGGCCAGCAACAGTGCCGCCCGAGTAAGTTGGCCACTTTTGATCAGACCCAGGGTACGCAATAGCTCTGTATCACCCAAGCTGAGCAGCTCGTCTGGCACACGTTCCCGACGCGCCTGGTTACGCAAAGCCTCCAGGGCTGTCGCCGAGAATAATCTCGGATGGACTTGTGCAACGACCTGACCGGTATAGTCTGTCTCACCGGTTTCCACGCCGATCTTGCGGCGAAGAGAGCCGGTCAATGGCTGGCAATCCTTGCCGATGCGGATAGTGCCCTTTCCGGCACTATCGGTATACGGCGGCATACCGGGATGAATTTGCATCAGCAGTAGGCGTCCCGTGCCCTCCGGTACCGACAGCTCCTCAAAAACGGGCATGATCTTTGGATCGGTCTGGTCATAGACTGCTGCCTTGAGCAAGTTAATGTCAATTTCTGGTGGGATACCCAGGATCGCCCGCTCGCGCCCCGCTACACGATCAGCCACGCCAAACACGACTGTGCCACCGCCACCGTTGGCCATGCAAACAGCCATCTGCACGAGCGTTTTCACCGATTTGTCACGGCTGTGCAAGTCCCATTGTTTGAAATCGAGATCCTGGTCTTCGAGATCATCAGCAATGCAATGATCGAGCTCTGGCAACAAGGATTTGATCTGGACTACAGAGCGCATGAGCTGGTCCCCCACAAGGGATATTGTGTATCGGTGTACAAAGCCGCCATGGGAGCAGATTGTCCAACAGGTTGTTGGACAATTGATATTTGATGACGCCATGGCTGGCACGTGGCCGCAACTCGGAGGCAATCAGAGGTGATGGACGCATCAGCAACTATGCTGTTCCCAGACCACAACCTTCGATTTCTGCTGAAATCTAGAGCAGCGGCCACATTCTTTGTGCACCTGCACAGCAGCACAAAGAATGTGCTGGTTGTCACGGGGCTTGGCATTGCGACAATGCGCGTCCGTAAGCATGGCGTGTAACCTTTGATGATAGTGAACATCGATACTGTACTCACTTCTTGCTTGCGTATCAATTTCCCGTACTCAGCAATGTACTCATAAAATTTCTGACAACTCCAGAACAACAGAGGAACCATCAGAAACACAAAAACCGCGTAGATACGCGGCTTTCCAGGCATACCGATGATTTCACCAGGTTCCAGGAAACACCCAGAAATCGAGCATTCCCGTTAGACGTTAAACAAAAAATTCAGCACGTCGCCATCCTTGACCACGTATTCCTTACCCTCGGCGCGCATCTTGCCGGCTTCCTTGGCACCCTGCTCGCCCTTGCACGCAATGAAATCATCGTAGGCGATGGTTTGGGCGCGAATGAAGCCGCGCTCGAAATCGGTGTGGATAACGCCTGCGGCTTTAGGAGCCGTGTCGCCCACATGAATCGTCCAGGCACGCACTTCTTTCACGCCGGCGGTAAAGTAGGTTTGCAGGCCCAACAGGCGAAAGCCGGCGCGCACGACGCGGTTCAGGCCCGGCTCATGCATTCCCATATCGGCCAGGAACACATCCTTGTCTTCATCATCCAGATCGGCGATTTCGGCTTCGATAGCCGCGCACAGCGCCACCACCGGCGCATTCTCGGCCTCGGCATATTTATTTACCGCGTCCAGGTGCGGATTATTTTCAAAGCCATCGTCCTTGACGTTAGCCACGTACATGGATGGCTTGGCCGTAATAAAGCAAAGCGGTTTAATCAACAACTGGTCGTCGGCGTCGAGCGCCAGCGAACGGATGGGGCGTGCCTGATCCAGAACCGGCATGATCTTTTCTAGCAAAGCCACCATTTTGATGGCGTCCTTGTCGCCCGCCCGGGCAGCTTTCTGAAAACGATGCAGCGCCTTTTCCGCCGAAGCCAGGTCGGCCAGCGCCAACTCGGTGTTGATGACTTCGATATCGGACAAGGGATCTATCTTGCCCGCCACGTGAATCACGTTTTCGTCTTCGAAACAGCGCACCACGTGCACAATGGCATCCGTCTCGCGTATATTGGCCAGAAACTGATTGCCCAAGCCCTCGCCTTTGGACGCCCCCGCCACCAGGCCCGCAATATCAACGAATTCAACCACCGCGGGTAGGATACGTTCAGGCTTGGCGATTTCAGCCAGCGCAGCCAAACGGGCATCAGGCACTTCGACCACGCCTACATTCGGCTCTATGGTGCAAAACGGGTAATTCTCGGCGGCAATGCCGGCCTTCGTCAGGGCATTGAAAAGAGTTGATTTTCCGACGTTGGGCAAACCAACAATTCCACATTGCAAAGCCATGAGTATCCTGAAATATAAGAATCAAAAAGGAACATATTGTAGGTCGGAATAGCGAATGGCAGAAAGCGGCACCTGCAAAAACGACGAGTACGTGTTGTAGCGGCAGCCCTTGTGGCTGCCAAAATCGTCATAACCCAGAGCCGATATCCATAAAGCATCGATGGCAGCCACAAGGGCTGCCGCTACAGCGACGCCACAGCATTGACCCGCCTACGTCATCATCTGCGGCATGGCGTGCAGCGCAATCCACACCACCAGCAACGGGCCGCCATTGAACAACCCATGCAAGAGCATGGACGCACCGATACCCCGCCGCACCCGCAACCACCCCAGCACCAGCCCCGTAAACCACTGTGGCAACACCAGCAACGGCATCAGCCAATATGGAGTGTGATGCATCGAAAAATTATGCAGATGCATGGCCGCAAACAACAGCGCCGAAAAATGAAATACCCAAGGAAACCATTGCTGGTAGCGGCGCCGACGGTGCCAGGCCAGAGGCTGCCTGAAACACGCTTGCAACCTCGAGAATCGGCCTGACACAGACGTTCCCGGCTGCAACGAAACACCTCGCAGATAAGGCAACCAGCACATCAGCACTATGGCGGCTACAAGCACGACCGTGGCCCAGTTCGGCCCGAAAACCAGGGCCACAGCAGCAACAGGCACAACCCATAGCGCCTGTGCGATGTGCCGCAACCCATAGCGAAACACCAGCTCTTCGACGATAGGCGCCCATATCAAGGCTTGCAGCCAGGGAATATTGTTAATGTCGAACCGATGATCGGCGCCACCCAAACTGGCCGCTGCGATAGCAATCGGCCCCAGAAAGAACAGATTGACCATCCAAAGACAGAACGCCCACTGCAACAGGCGCCACAAAGGCAAAGAGGGAAACCAGTCTTCCCACCAACCGTTTATTGCAGCGCGATTGGGTAGGCGAGGCGTAAACATGGGCCGCTTCACAAAATGCCAAAAATCGCGAAACTCATCGCGAAAACGCAAGCGGCCCGCGCCTTCAGTCATGGCTGTAGACAGCCCATAAAATGTTCGCGTCATTGAAAGCGCAATAGTTGCAGGCCACCCTAGCCATGGTTGGCCTCATGCAACTGGCTAGTGGCCTGAGTAAACTCGCCACGCAACAAGGCAGGGAAAATTGCCCGGCATCGATCAATAACACCTTCTATTTCCCGCAGCTCGTCGCGCCGCGGCGGATGCAGAACGAAATCCACCACTTGCTGGGCCAACCCCAGGCTGCGTGGATGCCCTATTCCTAGCCGCAAACGCCAAAAATTCGGGCTTCCAAGAACCGATGCGATATCGCGCAACCCATTGTGGCCCGCGTGCCCACCCCCCAGCTTAAGCTTGGCAACGCCGGGGAACAGATCCAGTTCGTCATGCAACACCAGCACCTGCTCAGGCACCAGCTTGTAAAACCGCATCAGCGCACCTGCGGCCTGCCCCGATCGATTCATGAATGTTGTGGGTTTAGCCAATACAACCGTATCGTCATCAAAACGCGCCTTGGCCACCAGAGCCGAAAACGCCTTTTCAAGGGTGAAGCGGGCCTTCAGATCGTCAGCCAAGTGGTCGGCCAGCCAGAAGCCGGCATTGTGACGCGTGGCTTCATACTCCGGGCCGGGATTACCCAAACCAATAATCAAACGTACAGACAATGGCATAAACAAAACCGTTAGATATAGCAAGCCTGCGCATAAAGCAAAAACCCCTGTCTGGCGACGCCAGACAGGGGTTGGCGCCAAACATGCAGTCTGGCGTGTGACAAGCTTAGGCGGCGGGCTTGTCGGCGGCAGGCGCTGCGCCAGCGGCGGGAGCCTCGGCAGCGACGGGTGCGTCTTCCGTGCTGTCGGCGCCCGACTTGACATGGGCCGAGGCCAGAGCCGGGTTGGCATCACTGCTACGCGGCACGTACACCACGCCGATCGGCAAGGTGATGTCGGACAGGTGCAAAATGGAACCTGCCAGTAGCTGGCCCAGATCAACTTCCACATACTGAGGCAGGTTGACAGGCAGGCAGGTGATTTCAAGCTCGGTCACCATGTGGCTGACAATGGCGCCACTTAGCTTGACGGCAGGCGACAGTTCAGCGTTGACGAAGTGCAACGGCACCTTGGTGTGCAGCGCCTGCGAGGCATCGACACGTTGAAAATCAACGTGCATGACCTGCTGCTTGTAGGGATGCCATTGCACCGAACGCAGTAAAACCTGCTCGCTTGCACCGTCCATTTCCATCGTCAGGATGGAGGCGTGAAACGATTCTTTGCGCAATGCATGATAGATTTCGTTGTGATCGAGCTCGATGTTTGCGGGCTGAGCAGAGCCGCCGTAAACAATGGCAGGCACTCGGCCAGCGTGGCGCAGGCGGCGGCTCGCACTCGTACCTTGTACGCTACGCGAAGTGGCGTTGAATTTCATGAAAAACTCCAAAAGCAAGGGGCTTTAAGCCCTATTAGAAAACACAGTGCACATGACGCTGCGAAGAACTGCTGCCGGTCGCGACCAACCGACAGCAAAAAAATTTAATCGACGAACAGGGAACTGACCGATTCGGCGTTCGAAATACGCAATATGGTTTCCCCCAGCAAAGAGGCGCAGGAAAGCTGACGGATTTTGCCGCAGATGCGCGCCTCTTCGGACAAGGGAATGGAGTCGGTCACCACCAGCTCGTCGAGCTCGGATTCAACAATGCGCTGAACCGCCCCACCCGACAAGACCGGGTGCGTGCAATACGCGTAAACCTTGACGGCGCCACGCGCTTTAAGCGCCTGCGCAGCCTTGCACAAAGTGCCAGCGGTATCAACCATATCGTCCATGATAATGCAGGTGCGGCCATCGACCTCGCCAATAATATTCATTACTTCCGATACATTGGCGCGAGGGCGGCGCTTATCGATAATGGACAACTCAGCCTCAAGCTGCTTGGCCAGCGCCCGGGCCCGGACCACACCGCCGATATCGGGCGACACGACGATCAGATCCTGATAATTGCGGCGCCAGATATCGCCCAGCAAAATCGGCCCGGCGTAAATATTGTCGACAGGGATATCGAAAAAACCTTGGATCTGATCGGCGTGCAAATCCATTGTCATGACCCGATCAACCCCCACGACCTGCAGCATGTTGGCCACCACCTTGGCCGAGATGGCCACCCGCGCAGACCGCGGGCGGCGATCCTGGCGGGCATAGCCAAAATAAGGAATAGCTGCAGTGATGCGGCCCGCCGATGCCCGGCGCAACGCATCGACCATGACCATGATTTCCATCAGGCTGTCATTGGTCGGAGCGCAGGTAGGCTGAAGCACGAACACATCCTTGCCGCGGACGTTTTCGTTGATCTCCACCATGACCTCGCCATCGGAGAAACGGCCAACCGTCATCTTTCCGAGCGACATGTCGAGATGATTAACCACATCGACAGCCAGACGAGGGTTGGCGGTGCCGGTAAAAATCATGAAACTGTCGTATGTCATGATGGAAGGTAGAGATCCCGTAGCGTGAAACAACAAAGCTGTTGACCAGCACCCCATTCGAGGCCGACTCAACAGCTTGGTATGTTAAAGCAAGCCCATCGGGCCAAGAAAAATGGCTGGGGAAGAAGGATTCGAACCTTCGCATGCTGGAATCAAAATCCAGTGCCTTAACCAGCTTGGCGATTCCCCAATTAACTGCGTATCCAGTGTCGTAATGGATGATCGAGCAAACCCGGGCAAGCCCATGTATTTTCAACCATCGCAACTTGCCCGTTTTGAGAACCAGGCATTTTAACGATTATTTCCTGCTGACACAGCCGGGCTTGTTCAAGCGTTGCACATTCAATGAAAAAACAACCACCCGACCCGGTCATTCGAGCATGGATGCCTTGCCGCTTCAGCCACAAGGCCGTTTCGCGCACACGGGCGAACCTGCTGCAAACCACCGGCTCCAAATCGTTACGGCCGAAATACGGGCTACTGTCTGCTGCGCCCGCCGCGTCAGCCAGCACGCCAACCCCCTGCGCGTGAACTCTTTGCCAATCAACAAAGACCGACATTATGATTGAGGGCGTATTTCTTGTCAATTCAGGGGCCGAAAAAATTCCAGCGGTAGGCACCGGCTGGGAAGGCTGAATCACGACATACGAGCGTTGCGGCAACGATAAAGGCGACAGGCGCTCACCGACCCCTTGCGCGAACGCCGGCCGGCCGTAGATAAACACCGGCACGTCAGCCCCCAGCGGCAAGGCCAGGGCCATGAGCGCGCGTCGATCCAGGCCGGTTTGCCACAAGCGATTCAAGGCCAGCAGTGTGCTGGCCGCGTCGCTTGACCCCCCCCCGAGCCCCGCCCCCGACGGGATGGCTTTCTGGTAGCGTATCTGCGCGCCGCAAGAAGTGCCGGTGGCATTTTGCAGCGCCCGGGCCGCACGCACCACCAGATCGTCTTCGTGGGCCAGGCCAGGCAACGACCCTTCGCAGACAACCTGCCCGTCGCTGCGCCGATCGAAATGCAGGGTATCGCACAGATCGATAAAGCGAAATGCGGTTTGCAGCAAGTGATAGCCGTCGTCGCGCCGACCGACCACGTGCAGGAACAGGTTAATTTTAGCGGGAGCCGGAACGTCGTAGAGCGTCACGCCCGCCCCTAGCCATCAATGACCAGACGCACGCTGATGCGCCGATTGGAATCGTTGCGATTGATCCGCAACAGCCGTGGGCCCTGCGCATCGTATCGCGACAGCACAGCCCTCCAGCCATTTTGCTCAAAACTGGCAATACGGCCGGCCGGATTCCTGGTCAATTTTTGAACCGGTGCGCGACCCACCTTGCCTTGAAGCCAATCGCGCAGACCCACCACCGGGATGGCGCTGCCCAGCACCTGCTCGACCAGCCCGTCAGGATCGGAGGCCTGTTCCTCGGAGCCATCGGCGCGCGTCAGTACCGCATAACCCGGGTTGACCTGGACACGCGCCAGAATGCTGCCTAGCGGGTTGCTCAGATCGAGGCGCAGCGTCTGCCCGTCATCGCGCCACGCAAAACCGCCCTGAACCGCTTCCTGCTTGCCGTTATCGTGCATCACGCTGACCGCGAAACGCCCGGTGCGTTCGAAGGCCCGGGCTGAACCACTATCGCCAATGCGCGGCGGCGTCGCGCAAGCCGTCAGCAGACACACCAGACCTGAAAGCAGATAAAGGCGACAGCGTTCAAACAAAATCCGTTTCATGACCCAGTCGCCTTACAGTTTTACCCCGATGCGCTTCAGGGTATTGAGCAACTCTTCATTTTTTGGATCTTTAAGCAAGCCCGCGCGCCATATTTTTTTAGCCTCGTCGCGACGCTTGAGCTTCCATAGCACTTCGCCCAAATGAGCCGCCACATCGGCCGACTTTAACTGAGCGTACGAGCGTTGCAAATAATCGAGCGCCGCACGATTGTCGCCGGTGCGATATAGATACCAGCCCACGCTGTCCAAAATAAATGGATTGTCGGGTTCCAGTTCTATCGCCCGGTCAAGCAGATTTTGCGCTTCGTCCAGCCGGATATTCTGATCGGCAAACGTATAACCCAGCGAATTATAGGCATTGGCATTCTTGGGATCGACATCAATCACGCGCTGCATAAGCTTTTCGAATTCGTCGAACTTGCCCTGCCGCTCGTACAGCATGCCCAGGTCATACATGATTGCACTGGTGCCCGGCATGGCTTTATTGGCCTTGACCAATACATCGGTGGCCAGATCGGTGCGCCCGGCATCGCGGTAGATGGCGGACAGTGTCAGGGCAATAACGATGCGCTCGTGATCGCCGTCGGGCTTGAGCGCGTCGAGGGTGCCACGCGCCACGGATAAATTGCCCTGGCGAGCCTGCAACACAGCCTGATGGATACGCGCCTGAAAGCGCACAGTCGGGTCGTCGATCAGGCCCAATTGCACAATGGCCTCGTTCAGGTTTCCTTGCTTTTCGGCGATCTGCACGAGCAACAAGCGAGCATCGGAGACATCGGCTTGCGCATTCGTGACATGATCGTTGAGCGACTGCCGGCGCTGCGTCTGCACGCTGATGTATTCGTCGAGCAAGGCCGTAGCCTGGCTATATCGCTGTGCACGGAAATTGACCTCCGCCTCGGTGTAGAGCAGATCGAAATCTTCCGGCGCGTAATCGCGCATCTTCTTGACCAGGTCGAGCGCACCTTCGAAATCCTTGCGGTCAGCCAGCCGGCTGACCAGCATAAGCTGGAACTTGCGGGCATTGGGATGGCTCTCGGAGAACACTCGCGCCGCGTTAATCGCCGCGCCCGGGTCAACCTTCAAACCGTACTCGAGGACGCGTTGGGCGGCCGGTTCGGAATTTTCGTCCAGCGCCAAGGCCTGCTGTGCTTCGGACAAGGCGCGTTTTGGGTCGCTGGCCGCCCAGGCCGCATCGGCCAGCGCCATATGAGCCATGGGCAATGACCGCACAGGACCATGCAAGGCGCGATCCAGCACCTTCAGCGCCATTTTCTTGTCCGCCATCTTGCCCACGACGGCTGCTGCCTGGGCAATGGCCTCATCCTTGTTCGAGGCCTTGTCAATACGCGCCCAGAGCGCTGCAGCCAGGCCTGTCGTTTGGCCGTTGGATGCGGCCAGCGCCAGGGAAGACGCTACCGCTTCCGGATCATTGGGTGCCAATCGAACCCACTCGCGCGCGGCGGCGAGCGCCCGGGCGATGTTCCGATCGGCCATGGAAAATTGAAACGCACGTTTGGCCAGCCGCGGATCAGAGGTATCCTTGGCAAGATCGAGAAAAGTCTGGCTGGCCAGATTGTACTGGCCTCGTTGTCCGCCAATTTCCGCGGCCAGGAAGCGATACATGATATCGGCCGTCAGAGTGACATCGGGCAGCCGACCTTCACGCAAATGGATCAACTCGGTTTGCTCGTGAGCTTTCTCAGCTTGACGGGCATGGACAGCGACCGAAGGAAGCAGGCATAAACTCGCCAACACAGCTGAAGACAAAGAGATCGATAGTTTCATTCATTCAAACCACTGTCGTTTTGCCTGCAAAAGAGCGCAAAATGACGAAGATACGTATAAAGATTCACAGATGTTAGCACCCCCTTATGCCTGAACTACCAGAAGTTGAAACCACGCGTCGCGGAATTGCGACGATTATGACCGGTCAGGTCTTGACTAGCTTCATTGTTCATGAGTCACGCATGCGCTGGCCCGTGCCGGCCGAACTGCCTGAGCGGGTCAACGGCCAGGTGGTGTTAAGTTGCGGGCGTCGCGGCAAATACTTGCTTATAGAATTCGCACGAGGCACCCAAATAGTGCACCTGGGAATGTCGGGATCCTTGCGCCGTGTCGCGATGGACGAACCGCGACGCAAGCACGACCATGCCGAATGGCTGTTCGGCAACGCCCGTTTTCTCCTTCACGACCCGCGACGCTTCGGCGCCATCTTGTGGCACAACGCGGCAAACGGGCCGGTTGCCATGCACCCGCTCCTCGCTACACTGGGCATAGAGCCGTTCGACCCCCTGTTCAATCCCTCATGGCTGCATCGCCAGTTCCAGGGCAAGACACTATCGGTCAAGCAGGCGCTATTGGCTGGCCACGCTGTCGTCGGTGTGGGCAATATCTATGCCTCGGAGGCGCTATTTCGAGCCCGCATCAATCCGCAAGCGATAGCCGGCCGGCTATCGCTTGCGCGCTGCGCCCGCCTGTTCAGCGCCATTCAGGAAACGCTAAAAGCGGCGCTGGCAAGTGGGGGCAGCACCTTGCGCGACTATGTCAACGCAAGCGGGAGCCCAGGCGCCTATTTCGAGCTGCATGCTGCGGTCTATGACCGAGCAGGCGAGCCTTGCCGGATTTGCCAAACATCGATACGCCGCATCATTCAGGGACAACGAGCCACTTTCTACTGCCCCAAATGCCAGCGCAGCTAGCCGTACCATTTTAATTCGTCTATAACTAACGCATTGCATAAAAACGAATTACCAGCTATATTCTTACCCAACAGGAGCCTAACTCATGACCAAACAATTCGCCTCGCACGCCGATATGGACGACAAAGTCGTATCGTTCGACAAACTGTCCGATAACGCTTACGCCTATACCGCCGAGGGTGATCCCAACACCGGCATCATCATCGGCGACGACGCCGTCATGGTGATCGACACCCAGGCCACTCCCGCCATGGCGCAGGATGTCATTCGGCGCATCAGGGAAGTCACCGATAAACCCGTCAAATACATTTTGCTCTCGCATTATCACGCCGTGCGCGTCTTTGGGGCCTCGGCGTACAAGGCGCAAGAAATTCTGGCCAGCCGCGATACCTACGACCTGATCGTCGAGCGCGGCGAGCAGGACAAGGCGAGTGAAATCGCCCGCTTCCCGCGCCTGTTTCGCAACGTTGAATCAATACCGCCCGGCCTGACCTGGCCGACCATAACGTTCGACGGCGAAATGACAGTCAACCTGGGCAATCTGGAAGTGCAGATCATGCAGGTTGGGCGTGGCCATACCAAGGGCGACACGATAGCGTGGCTGCCGGAACAAAAAATCCTGTTCGCCGGCGACCTGGTCGAATATCAATCCACCCCGTACGCGGGCGACTGCTACTTCCGTGAATGGCCGCACACGCTGGACACGCTGGCCGAATTCAATGCCGAAAAAATGGTGCCCGGTCGCGGCCCTGCCCTGACCTCGGCCGACGAAGTGCGCAAAGGCCTGGCGGGCACACGCGCCTTCCTGACCGATCTGTATTCCTGCGTCAACAATGGCGTGGCCGAAGGTAAGGACCTGAAAGCCATTTATCGTGAAACCTACGATTTCATGAAACCACGCTATGCCAAATGGGTCATCTTCGATCACTGTATGCCTTTCGACGTCTCGCGCGCCTACGACGAAGCTACCGGCCATGAAGATCCCCGCATCTGGACCGCCGAGCGCGATATCGAAATGTGGAAGCAGCTGGAAGGCAACTAG
>SCRC01000042.1 GCA_004297945.1 Candidimonas sp.
CCCGACGCCCGCCTGGACGAGGCAGACCCGGGCAGTCGGGGCGCGACGCGCCACGACCGCTGGACGGGCCGGACCGGTACCCACCCCTCGCCCTGCGGCGTGTTAATAGAGAATGGCCCAACCCTAAACGATGCCCCACCCCAAACGGCTAAAAAAAAATAGCGACGCGAAACACGTTCAGTCCCGTAAACACCTCAACCGAAAATACCCTAGCGGCCAATAACGATTTGCGTCCCGCTAAATGATATCTATGCACCGGCTGCGATCCGCTCCAGTACTGAAATGATTGCAGCGGTATTGTCGCTCTTCGTGCTCATCACCACATACGCATCGGGCCGAATCAGATAAACGTGGCCAGCCTCGTAATTTTGATCGGTAGCAGCACCCGCAGCAGTGGAGATGAATTGCACAGCATCGGGCAAGGTCACAGCCGCCGCCGCAACGGATAGCACTGCAAATTTTCCGGTGGCGAGTATTTCATGCAGCCGCGAGGCTCCGCCGCCTCCGACAGAAAGAGGAATATCGGGGGCGCGTTCACCCAGTGACGGGCGGCGTGCCGCGCCTTGTGACGTCAGCGTCAGCGGGCTATTGCGATAGTGCAAATCCATCTCGGTCAATTGATCCACCATACGCTGGCGCACCCTCGGAACACGACCTAAGGCGCTCACCGCAAGATTGCGCATCCGCTGCAGGATGGGATTGCGCAAAATGGCAACCTTGGTCAATATGCCGGCGTTGCGCAGAACCTGATCGCCGACGGCGCTGCGCTCGGGGGAATAGGTGTCGAGCAGCGCAGGCGATGCCTGGCCATGCCAAACCATTGCAAGCTTCCACGCCAGATTGAAAGAGTCTTGCATCCCAGTGTTCATGCCCTGCCCACCTGCCGGACTATGGACATGCGCCGCATCGCCACAGAGAAATACCCGCCCCTGGCGGTAGTCCTTGACCTTGCGCTCATTGATGCGAAAACGGCTCATCCACACCGGATCGTGCGCCCGCAGGCCCGGCAGCCCTCGCAGATCAAGCAAGGCCTGGACTTCTTCCAGCGTTAATGGCGACTCATCAGCTACGGGCGACAGGCCAACGTCGGCAATGACGCGAAACCGCGCCCCCTTGATCGGAACAAACAGAAGAACGCCATCGGGCGTCCAGCAAATCGTCAACTCGTCTTGCGACATTTTGCCATCGAGCTCAACATCGGCCAGCATCCAGCCCGAAGGCAGTGTATCGCCCTCGAACGGCGCGGCAAGCGCATGCCGGGTGGTGCTGTGCGCGCCGTCACAGCCGGCAAGATAAGATGAATTGACTGTTTCGTCATGCCCATCCGCGTGGCGTAGAACCGCAGTGATGCCATCACCGTTATCGACAAACGATATAAGTTCAACGCGCCGCTCTACATGAACGCCGATCAGCGCCAGTTGCTCTTCCAGCAACCGCTCGGTGTCGCTTTGCGGGACCATCAACGCATAGGGATAAGCACCGCGAACTCTATCCAGCCGAATATGCATCAAGACATTTTGTTGAGCAAAAATGCGTGCACCAACGGCCTTCATGCCGGCGTCCACAAAGGACTGCACGCAACCTTGTATGTCCAGCATTTCCAGCGTGCGCGGCCAAAGCACCAGCGCTTTGGACTTGCCGGTTCGCGCCGCCGTCTTGTCGATAATTCGCAGATCGACACCCCAGCGCTTGAGTGCCAACGCCATCGTCAGGCCCACGGGGCCAGCCCCTACAATCAGTACCGGCTCAGTCATTCCAAACACCCAGAGTAGATCTGCGATTGCCAGAATTGCCAGGGCTTTGGCGGCGCCCGCTTCCGCTCGGGAAAGTCGGGCCTCGGAGACCCCAATCGAATGATACCACCCGCGCTGCGGCCTCTATACAGCAGGCAGAGATACGGCTATCTGTGACTTGAATATTTGATCGCAACCGATCCAACCCCACAGTGTTACGCCACAAGTGGGCAGCTTTAAACTGGCGCCGAAGCAAATGAATTCTGCACAGCACGAACTGCGAGATTCGTCCATGTGCCAAAATGGCCATTACGATATACAAGCGGCGCTTCTTCACTACTAAGCCGTAGGTTATTCACAGCACCAATAAGTATGAAGTGTGTATCAACCTCCCACGCATGCCGCAGTTCGCACGTTATTGATGCAACTGCGTCAGCAAGAACAGGTATGCCTGGAGCACCTTCGATCCAGTCACCAATCTGAAATCGCTGTTCACCCACGAAATTGCCAGCACCGGAGAAACGCTCGGCGATCGCTTGATGCCAACTAGCCCGAATGTTTCATAAACAGTGCGCGCTTAAGAAATAGACGAAATACGGAACCGAAGTGACTGCGCGCCTGAGAGACAGGCAAAGGCCGGCCCTACCCATTCGATTGGCGGGCGGTGATCGGTAACGC
>SCRC01000007.1 GCA_004297945.1 Candidimonas sp.
GCGCCACCATGGCCGCGCCCACATCGGCGCCGCTACCCACAACCAGATTGAACACGCCGGCAGGCAAAGCGACGCGGTCAATAATCTCGGCCAGCGCGAGCTCGGGCAAAGGCGTCATTTGCGCAGATGGCAGCCACAAGGGCTGCCGCTACAGAAACCCGCCGGAACGTTATGTAGCGCCACCCCTGTAGCGCCACCCCTTGTGGGTGGCGCAATCTTGACAATCAAGATCGTATCTTGCGTAGATGGCAGCCACAAGGGCTGCCGCTACATGGCTGCCGCTACAGGGCCAGCGCCTTTTCATCTGCGTCCTGATACGCTTCTATGGGCGGGCAGGCGCAGACCAGGTTGCGGTCGCCATACGCGTTATCGACACGCGCAACGGGTGGCCAATATTTGTTGTCGCGCAGGCTGGCAACCGGATAGGCGGCGGCTTCGCGGGTGTAGTCGTGATGCCACTCCCCAACCATAAGCATTTGCGCCGTATGTGGCGCATTCTTCAATACGTTGTCGTCAGCGTCCACCACCCCGCTTTCCACCTGGGCGATTTCGCCGCGGATGGCGATCATGGCATCAATAAAGCGATCCAGCTCGGCCAAGCCTTCGGACTCGGTCGGTTCGACCATCAGGGTGCCGGCCACCGGAAAGCTCATGGTGGGGGCATGAAAACCGTAATCAATGAGGCGCTTGGCGATATCTTCGGCAGAGATTCCGCTGCTCTCTTTAAGCGCTCGCATATCCAGTATGCACTCGTGGGCCACGCGACCGTTCTTTCCCGCATACAGCACCGGGTAGTACTTGCGCAAGCGCTCGGCGATGTAGTTGGCATTAAGGATGGCTACTTCGGTGGCCTGCAACAGGCCTTCAGCGCCCATCAGGGTGATGTACAAATAAGGAATGGGCAGAATGCTGGCCGAGCCATAGGGCGCAGCGGACACCGGCCCAACCGGCGCTTGCGCGGCCGATTCGCCCCGATCATTCAGCAACCCGGGCAGATACGGCGCCAAGTGAGCCCGCACGGCAATCGGACCGATCCCCGGGCCGCCGCCGCCGTGCGGAATGCAGAAGGTTTTGTGCAAATTCAAATGTGAAACATCGGATCCGAACTTGCCGGGCTGCGCCAGACCCACCATGGCGTTCATGTTCGCGCCATCAAGATACACTTGGCCGCCCGCTTCGTGAACCATGGCACAGATTTGCGTCACCGCCACTTCAAAGACGCCATGGGTCGAGGGGTATGTAATCATCAGCGCGGCCAGGCGATCCCCTGCCTGCGCGATTTTTACCTGCAAATCGGTGACATCGATATTGCCATGGTCGTCGGATGCGACCACCACGACATCCATTCCCGCCAGATGCGCCGAGGCGGGATTGGTGCCATGGGCCGACGAAGGTATCAGACACACATTGCGCTGATGCTGTCCACGTGACCGATGATAGCCGCGGATCGCCAGCAGCCCCGCATATTCGCCCTGCGCGCCCGAATTAGGCTGCAGGCTGATCGAATCGTAGCCGGTAATTTCGCACAAGGCCGCCGACAGGCGGGCGATAAGCTGCTGATAACCCTTGCTCTGCTCGGGCGGTGCATACGGATGCATTGCGCCAAACTCGGGCCAGGTCACCGGTATCATCTCGGCCGTGGCATTAAGCTTCATGGTGCACGAGCCCAGCGGGATCATGCTGCGATCCAGAGCCAGGTCTTTATCGGCCAGGCTGCGCAAATAGCGCAGCATATCGGTTTCGGACTGGATTTTAGAAAATACAGGATGGGCCAGAATGGCCGAGGTACGCTGCAAGGCGGAAGGGATGCCATGGTGCTCGGGCAGGGTTTGGCTAGCTGTCCAGGTCTTGCCCAGTGCGAGGCCAAAAACCTGCAATAGATCCGTTACATCAGACACGGTCACCGTCTCATCGAGCGACACCGCCAGCTGATTCGCACCCACCTGGCGCAAGTTAATGGACGCCGCCTGGGCTGCACGCACAATCGCCTGTGTATGTTCACCGCTATCGAGCAGCAAGGTATCGAAGAAGCTCGCGTTGCGGCTGGCCACGCCCAGCGCCTGAAGCGACTGCCGCAAGTAGGCCGTGAGATACGCCACGCGTTGCGCAATGCGTGTAAGGCCATGAGGGCCATGCCATACCGCATACATGCCGGCCATCACGGCCAGCAGCACTTGCGCGGTACAAATGTTGGAGGTGGCTTTCTCGCGGCGTATGTGTTGCTCGCGGGTTTGCAGGGCCAGGCGCAACGCCGGCGCACCCTGGCTATCTTTGGACACCCCAACCAGGCGTCCAGGCATGCTGCGTTTGAAGGCGTCCTTGCAGGCCATGAAGGCGGCGTGCGGCCCGCCAAAACCCAGCGGAACTCCAAACCGTTGCGCCGAGCCAATGGCAATATCGGCGCCCCATTCTCCGGGCGGCGCGAGCAAAACCAAAGCCAGCAAATCGGTGGCGACCGAAACAACGCCGCCCGCCGCATGCACGGCTTGAGCAAGGCTGCGGTAATCTTCGATCGCGCCCAGGCTATGCGGATATTGCAGCAACACGCCAAAACAATCGGGGACGCCTTGGGACTCGTCGCCCACGACAATGTCTATACCCAACGCTGCTGCCCGTGTGTGCACCACGGCCAAGGTTTGCGGATGGCAATGCTGCGAGGCAAAGAAGACATTGCTTTTGGAGCGCGAACTGCGCCGCGCCAATGTCATGGATTCGGCAGCGGCGGTTCCTTCATCGAGCAGAGACGCGTTGGCAATGCTCAGGCCCGTCAGATCAGCCACCATGGTCTGGTAATTAAGCAACGCCTCCAGGCGCCCTTGCGAGATTTCCGGCTGATAAGGCGTGTAGGCCGTATACCAGGCGGGGTTTTCCAGAATATTGCGCAAGATAACGTTCGGGACATGCGTACCGTAATAGCCTTGCCCGATATAGTTGCGAAAAATCTGGTTTTCACTGGCAAAGGTTTTCAGTTCGGCAAGCGCCTCCGCTTCGTTGCGAGGCCCAGGCAAATCAAGCGCACCACGCTTCAGGATGCTGGCGGGCACCACTTCCCGAATCAGGCTCTCCAGGCTGTCCACGCCGATTGCCGCAAGCATTTTTGCCTGGTCAGCCCGGGCAGGCCCGATGTGACGAGGCACAAAATCGGTATGGGGATCTAATTCACGCAACATGGAGAGAACCTAAATATGTGTAGCGGCACCCCTTGTGGGTGCCATGGATGGTGGGGACGAATGGCATCCACAAGGGATGCCACTACATTAACTACCGGACTGTCTTTGTAGCGGCACCCCTTGTGGGTGCCACCACCCATGGCACCCA
>SCRC01000043.1 GCA_004297945.1 Candidimonas sp.
CCGGGGTCGGTAATCAGCAGGGGGCGCGTCATGCCCAGTTGCTTGCAAAAGGAGGGCAGCTCTTTGATGCGGCCTGGGCCGGCTTTGACGGCGGTGGGGTAGTTCCAGTTAACGTGCAATGAGTTCATGGTTGGGTTTTACAAAGAACGGAGATGATAGGATTTGGCTTGTGTAACGGGCTCGTAGCCCAGTGCCGACAGCGACACGCCGTGGCCGGTATTTTTTACGCCGGTCCAGGCCAGCGCCGGATCCAGATAGTCGCAGCGGTTCATGAAGAACGTGCCGGTTTGAACCTGACCTCCGATGCGCAAAGCGGCCTGTGCATCGCAGGTGAAGACGCACGCTGTCAGGCCGTAAGGGCTGTCGTTCATCAGCGCGATGGCTTGCGCGTCGTCATTGACCGGCATAATGCCCACGACGGGGCCGAAGCATTCGTCATTCATGATGGCCATATCGTGATTGACGTTGGTGAGCAGCGCCGGGGCGACGTAAGCATTGTCGGCATGCGCCATGGTGAATCGCCCACTATCGATCAGGTTGGAGGCACCTTTGCGCACGGCTTCGTCGACGACGCCGCGAATTTCCTTCGCCGCGCTCGCCCGCACGACCGGACCCAGTGTGGTGCCGGAATCGACTGGGTCGCCCAGCACGTATTGGTTTGTCAGGGCCACGGCACGCTCGACGAATTCCTGATAAATGCTTTGTGCGACATAAATGCGCTGGATGCCGCAACACGATTGTCCGGAATTGAAGTAAGCCCCGTCGACCAGCGTATCGACTGCCTGGGCCAGATCGGCATCAGCGCGTACATAGGCGGGATCGTTGCCGCCCAGTTCCAGGCCGATGCCGATAAAGCGGCCGGCGGCGGCGGCTTCGACCGCGTGGCCGCCCGGCACCGAGCCGGTAAATGAAACATAGTTGATCTCGGGCGACTGTATCAGGCGCCGCACCGTATCGTGCGTGGCATGGATAAACTGGAAAAGCCCGGCGGGCAGGCCGGACTCTGCAAAGGCCTGAACCATCAGCTCGGCGCACAAGGGCGTCTGGTCGGAATGCTTGAGAATGACGCTGTTGCCGGCCACCAGAGCAGGGACCACGCTGTTGACGGCTGTGAGCAAAGGATAATTCCAGGGGGCGATGGTGAACACGACGCCTACCGGCTCGCGCGCGATAAAACGCGTCAAGTTGTCTTTTGGCGGGATTTCGATAGGCGCCAGGGCCTGAGCCGCGATGGCGATCATGTGTGTGGCGCGCTCTTCGAAACCGCTTACCTCGTTGGGCGTGTAGCGCAGCGGGCGGCCCATCTGACGGGTAATCGCCAGCGCGATATCGCTTTTGTTTGCGACAAAACGTGCAACGGCGGCGCTTACCGCCATACAGCGTTCATCCAGCGGGCGTGCCGCCCAGGCCTTTTGGGCGGTACGGGCTTGTTGCAGGATGCGGGCGATTTCGGCCTGGTCAGTGTAGGCGCGGCGCAGCAGTTCTTGCCCGTTGCTCGGGCTGATGGTGATTAATTCGGGCGGCATGGATATCCTGTGGTGTCGGGTGCTGATCATATGATTTCGAAATAACGGGCCAGTTCCCAGTCGGTGACGTGGCGGCGGAACTGGCGCTCTTCCCACTCGCGAGTGGCGGCAAAGTGTTCGACGAATGGATCGCCGAACAGGGATCGCGCGGTGTCGGACTGGCGCAGACGCTGTGCGGCCTCCCAGAGGGTAAGTGGCAGGCGCAGGTGGTCGGGAAACGTTTGTGTATAGGCATTGCCGGTGACCATAGGGCCCGGGCTGAGCTCTTGTTCAATGCCCGCCAGCCCTGATCCTAGCGCGGCGGCGAGCGCCAGATAGGGATTGGCGTCCGCCGAGCCGATGCGTACTTCGACGCGCTGCGATGAGTCCGAACCAGGAATGACGCGCAGCGCGGTCGTGCGGTTTTCGACACCCCAGGTTGCATCGAGCGGCGCCCAGTAGCCGGGCACGAGGCGCGAATAGCTGTTGACGGTTTGCGCGTACATGGCCATGAATTCGGGCAGATAGCGCTGCAGGCCGGCGACGAACTGGCGCTGCTTCGTGCTGATGCCGTGTTCTTGAGACGCATCGAAAAACGCATTCTTGCCGCTTGCGCGTTCGCGCATCGACAGATGGATATGGCCGCTTTGGCCGGCATGCTGGGCCGACCATTTGGCCATGAAGGTGGCCATCAGGCCATGCTGTTCGGCCAATGCCTTGCTGAATGTTTTAAACAAAAACCCTTTGTCGGCGGCGTTGGCCATGCTGTCCACGGCAATGGCGGCCTCGAGCACCCCCGGCCCTGTTTCGGTATGCAGGCTTTCAATGGGCATATCCATTTTTTCGGTCAGGTCGATTAGCTGCGTGTAAAAGTCCGAATTGACTGTGCTGCGCAAGACCGAATAGCCGAAGTTTCCCGGCGTCCAGGTTTCCAGGTTGCGGTAGTTTTTTTCCCGTACGGATTTGGGCGTTTCATTGAACATGAAGAATTCATATTCCAGCGCTGAAAACACATCGAAGCCCATATCGCGGGCACGGTCCAGCGTGCGGTGCAGAAGTCGTCGTGGACAGACTCCGGCTGCGCGGCCATCCAGCTCGGCGATGAAGAACAGCATGTTTTCGCCGTTTGGGCCTTTTTCCAGAGGCAGGCGGCGACACGTGGTGGGGTCGATGCGCACCTGCGCGTCGGGGTAAGCCGTATGCCAGCCCGTGAATTGCACGTTGTCGTACAGGGTGTCGTTGGAATCCCATCCCATGACGACATCGCAGAAAGCCATGCCCGATTTGAGTGCCGACAGAAATTTTTCCTTGCGCATGTATTTGCCGCGCATGATGCCGTCGATGTCGGACAGCCCGATCTTGAAATGCGACAGGCCGCTGGCTTGGACTAAACGTATTGCGTCTTCGGTGTTCTTGACGGCTCGTTCTTGCATTTGTCATCCCCAAAGTCTTCAATGGTGTTGATTGCAATAGCTGGCGTGTGATGGTTTTTTTGACAAACAGATGTTCAGGCGGCGATCTGTGCCAGCGCTTGCCGATGTAGCGCGGCATTGGCCGAAGCCAGCACCTGACCGCCCGATTTCAGACCCAGGGGCTCGCCCTGCCAATTGGTAATGATACCGCCTGCCCCCGCGATAATAGGCGCCACGGCCAGGTAATCGTAGGGTTGCAGGCCGGCCTCCATGACCAGGTCGATATGGCCCGAGGCCAGCATTCCGTAGCTGTAGCAATCGCCGCCGAAGCGGCGCAGGTAGACGGATTGGCTTAGTGATTCAAAGGCCTGTACTTCCGAGCCCGTAAAAATATCCGGGGTGGTGCAATACAAAATGGCCGAGTCCAGAGACTTGGTGTCGCGCGTGCGGCATGGCTGGCCGGCGAAAATGGTGGGCTGTTGATCTATGCCCAGCCAGCGCTCGGATGTCGCGGGTATGTCGATAAGCCCCATGACGGGTTGTCCGTGATGCAGCAACGCCAGCAGACAGCCCCACAGCGGATGGCCGGAAATGAAGCTGCGCGTGCCGTCGATAGGATCAATCGACCAGACGAACTCGGCATCGACATGGTTCAGGCCGAATTCTTCGCCGAGGATGCCGTGTTGCGGGTAACGGCGGCCAATCGCTGCGCGCAACGCCTGCTCGACTTGTCGGTCGGCAATCGTTACAGGGCTTTCATCGGCCTTGGTGTCGATGGTAAGCGGATGACGAAACCATTTCAGTGCGATTTTCCGGACTTCGGTGGCGATTTCTTGTGCAAAATGCGCCATTTCCATTAACGATGCGTGTTCGGCCTGAAAATTATTCATTGCGTACTTCTTTTAAAATAGTTAGCAATAACAAATAGTTGTATGAGGTATTAATTTTTTAGGCATCGAATTTATTTTTTTAGTCTACCCACACTTGCAAAAATAAGCAAATTTCCACAAAATAGCAATAAGCCGCAATCGGAAGCCGAAATGTCCGGAGGTTTTATGGGAAGTGAACGAAACGGGTTTTGTTTCCCAGGCAGCGGCTTTTTCAACCATCATCAGGTTGGTCGTGGCCTTGTTGTTGATGAAAATATTTCTGTCGCGTGTGACGCGCAGAATGGGAGTGGAGGGCAATTGAATGTGGCTTGAGGCGCGGCATCAGAGAATCCAGTCTTTACTGGATCGGCTTGATAGGGTCACCACTGAACAGATCGTCGAAGAGCTGGACGTATCGCGTGAAACCGTGCGCCGCGACCTGCTCGATCTTGAGGCATTGGGTGTATTGAAACGAGTGCATGGCGGGGCGATCCGCATTTCTTCCGAACCGTCCATCGACAAGCGGATTACCACGCGCGTCAAATTCAAACAGGTCATTGCGCGCGCGGTGGCCCAGCGGATTGATCGCAGCCTGACGCTATTTCTCGATGCAGGCAGCACGACCACGCTGCTGGCTAAGGAGCTATCGCAGCTGTCCGATCTGGTCATTGTCACTAATTCGTTTGATGCGGCCCTGGGCTTTAATGCGGGGCAGGCCACTCCAGGCAATCGGGTGATTGTGCTGGGTGGCGACTTGAGTAGCCGGATTGCGGCGACGTCGGGTGCGGCAACCGTGTCCGAGATCGGTCGATATTGCGTGGATATGGCTGTGCTGTCGCCCGTAGCCGTTGACGCGACCTACGGAGCCACCAGCTACGATCCGGAAGAGGCTGCCATCGCCCAGGCCATGGTAAAAAACGCCAAGAAAACGGTCATTGTGGCCGACTACAGCAAAATCGGCCTGCGTAGCCGTATCAGCTACTGCACGGCCGGTCGTATCGATCTGCTGGTGACCAATGCGCGTGCGGTGGATCAGGAAGGCTACAAGGAGCTGGCCGCCAAGGTTCGTGAAGTCGCCCTGGTTTAAGACCTGTAGCGGCAGCCCCGTAGCGCCACCCCCGTAGCGCCACCCCTGTAGCGCCACCCCTTGTGGGTGGCATTTCAACCAATCAAACTCACGCTACGCTTTTTGCCACCCTCAAGGGGTGGCGCTACATAATCGCTGTATGGCTGGCCAGATATCTTGCGGAGTTTGTGCGATTTCATCGGCATTCCAAGACGATATTGACAGATTGTCGCCGCAATACCCGTAGGCGGCGGCAATGGTGCGCATGCCGGCCGCGCGGCCAGCGATAATGTCGCGCTCGTCGTCGCCCACATAGACGCATTGCGCGGGGCTATAGCCGGTTTGTTCGGCGGCGTATAACAGTGGCGCTGGATGAGGCTTGGTATGGCTTGTCGTGTCGCCGCCCACTGTAATGGCGCAGTCTTCTTCCAGACCCAGGTGAGCCACTAGGGGGGTGGCCAGATATTTGGCCTTATTGGTGACGATGCCCCAGGCATAGCCATTTTGTTTCAGAGTACTCAGTAGCCCCTGGATACCGGTGAATAATTGGGTCAGAGACGTCATGTCTTGCTCGTAGTCGTCCAGAAACTGCAGGCGATGACGTTCGTAATCGGGATGGTCGGGGCTGATGTCAAGGCCCGCCTTGAGCAGGCCGCGGGCGCCTTGCGAGGCCATGGGCCGAAAAACTTCATACGGCAGCGGATCCAGCCCCTGACGGGCGCGCTGTTTGTTGGCGGCCACAGCCAAGTCGGGGGCGGTATCGGCAAGCGTACCGTCAAAATCAAATAAAACGAGTTTTTTCATTGAAACTTCCTTGACAGCGATTCGGATTCTTTATCCGGGGCGGCGGGCGGCAACCAGGTAGTTCACCGAAGTGTCACGCGAGAGTTTGTAGTGATCGGTTACGGGGTTGTATTCCATGCCGGCCAGCTCTACAACACCAAGCCCGGCCTGGCGTGCCGATTGAGCGAGTTCGCTGGGTTTGATAAAGTTTTCGTAGTTGTGCGTGCCGCGCGGCAGTATGTGCAGCAGATATTCGGCACCGATAATGGCAAATAAAAAAGATTTCGGGTTGCGGTTAAGTGTAGAGAAGAACACCCAGCCACCCGGTTTGGCCAGTTGGGCGCAGGCACGGATGATTGAGGCCGGATCGGGGACATGCTCAAGCATTTCCATGCACGTAACGACATCGAACTGGCCGGCCTGTTCGAGGGCAAGCTGTTCGGCGCTAATGGCTTGATAATGAATGGCCACACCAGATTCGAGCCCGTGCAGTTTGGCGACTTTTAGCGATTTTTCGGCCAGATCGATGCCCGTGACGTCGGCGCCCGCCACCGCCATGCTTTCGGCGAGTATGCCGCCGCCGCAACCGACGTCCACCACTTTTTTACCGCTTAACGAGCCCAGTTGTTCCTGTATCCAGTTCAGTCGCAAAGGGTTGATGGCATGCAGCGGTTTGAATTCGCTTTCAGGGTCCCACCAGTGCGCCGCCAAAGCGCTGAATTTGTCGATTTCAGCTTGGTCGACATTGGGAGCGTGGGCCGGCGTAGGGGATTGTGCAACGGACATGGCAAGCACCAAAATAAATAAAGGCCCCGCATGGCGGGGCCTTTATTGTAGCGGTTATCGCAAACTATATGACTATTTGCGGGTGCCGACGATTTCAACTTCAACGCGGCGGTTTTTAGCACGGCCTTGGGCAGTCTTGTTGCTGGCAACAGGGTTCGATTTGCCTTTACCTTCGGCGTAGATGTGGTTGGCGTCGATGCCTTTGCTAACCAGATAGGCCTTGACGGCGTTGGCGCGGCGTTGCGACAGTTTCAGGTTGTAGGCAACGGTACCGATCGAGTCGGTGTAGCCTGTAGCGATAAGCGTTTCGAGGTTGATCGAACTGGCTTGAGCAGCCACTTGATCAAGCATTTGACGGCCAGCCGGTTTCAGCGTGGATTTGTCAAAATCGAAGAAGGCATCGGCGTTCAGCACGACTTTGGTTGAGGTAGGGGCTACGACGGGCGCCTTGGCGACCGTTGCAACACCATCGCAACCGGCTATGCCGGTAGCAGGCGTCCAGAAATTGTCGCGCCAGCATAATTCTCTGGTGCCGTTTTTCCATACGTCGCCAAATGGATTACGCCAATTATCGACTGTTTGCGCGGATACTGCACCAGAAACCGAAACGGCTGCAAGGGCAAGCGCTAGTGCGAGTTTGGAGGGTTTGTTCATATTTCTCCTCGTTGAGCTTAATGCTGGTAAGTGACCGCAGCGAACCCCCGCCGCATATCAAGAAAACGTAGCCAGTATAGCAACGCTGTGAAGGCATTAAAAAGTGTGCTGGGTTTCATGCGTGTTAGGGCGAATCTTACGGCATTTCTGTGCAATTAGTTAAGTGTGTTTTGCTCATTAGGCTCATATATCCGGATTTCTACGTGTTCTCGCCTATTATTGTTGGTTTTTGGCAACATACGGCTATGCTTAAAGTGATTTCTCAAGAGCTTAGGTGGAACGCGCCCCAGTGCGGGCTATAGAAGCGATGTGCGTGGTTGTCAAGGCGCGGGTGTGTTGCACTTTCCGGTGGCAGCCACAAGAGCTGCCGCTACAGGCAGCCACAAGAGCTGCCGCTACATGATTCACGGGCATGTTTTTGTAGCGGCACCCCTTGTGGCTGCCATTTATCACACCAATACAGGGTGTTGCCCATGCAAGCGCCAGGGCCCACTGAATGGAAGTGCTAGAATTTCCCATTCGCCCGACATCGGCCTACCTTCACGATTTCATGTTGTAGACAATCTATGGATTCCTTTGCCAAGGAGACCCTTCCGATTTCATTGGAAGAGGAAATGCGCCGCAGTTACCTCGATTACGCCATGAGTGTGATTGTAGGGCGCGCTTTGCCAGACGTGCGCGATGGCCTCAAGCCCGTTCACCGGCGGGTGTTGTTCGCCATGCACGAGCTGAATAACGATTGGAACCGGGCTTACAAAAAATCGGCGCGTATCGTCGGCGATGTCATCGGTAAATATCACCCGCACGGCGATTCGGCGGTTTATGACACGATTGTCCGCATGGCGCAGGATTTTTCGCTGCGTTACATGCTGGTCGACGGGCAAGGCAACTTCGGTTCGATCGACGGCGACAATCCGGCGGCAATGCGTTACACCGAAATTCGCCTGTCCAAGATCGCGCATGAGCTTTTGGCCGACATTGACCAGGAAACGGTCGATTTCGGGCCTAACTATGATGGTAGCGAGCAGGAACCTCTGCTTTTGCCCTCGCGCCTGCCCAATTTGCTGGTCAATGGCAGCTCGGGCATTGCGGTCGGCATGGCCACCAATATTGCGCCGCACAATCTGTCCGAGGTGATCGACGGCTGCCTGTATTGCCTGCGTAATCCGGAATGCACGGTGGATGAACTGATCGAGCTGATTCCCGCGCCGGACTTTCCGACCGGCGGCATCATCTACGGCATGTCGGGCGTGCGCGAAGGCTATCGCACGGGTCGGGGCCGGGTCATCATGCGCGCTAAAACGCATTTCGAAGACATGGAAAAGGGCCATCGACACGCGATTATCGTCGACGAGATTCCCTATCAGGTCAACAAGAAGTCGTTGCAGGAACGCATCGCCGAGCTGGTCAACGAAAAGAAAATTGAAGGCATCTCCGATATACGCGACGAATCCGATAAAGACGGCATGCGCCTTGTTATCGAACTCAAGCGCGGCGAAGTGCCTGAAGTGATCCTGAACAATCTGTATAAAAACACGCAGCTTCAGGATACGTTCGGCATGAATATGGTGGCCCTGGTCGACGGCCAGCCGCGTCTGCTCAATCTTAAACAGATGGTCGGCTATTTCCTGTCGCATCGTCGCGAAGTCGTTACGCGCCGTACGGTGCATCAGTTGCGCAAGGCTCGGGAACGCGGTCATGTGCTCGAAGGCCTGGCGGTGGCGCTGGCCAATATCGACGATTTCATTGCCATTATCAAGGCCGCGCCTACGCCGCCCGTGGCGCGTCAGGATTTGGTCGCCCGCAGCTGGGATTCGTCGCTGGTGCGTGAGATGCTGTTGCGTGCTGACGATGGCACGACGCCTGGCGGTCGCGCCGCCTATCGCCCGGAAAATTTGCCCGACGGATTTGGCTTGCAGGATGACGGGCTGTATCGTTTAAGCGATACCCAGGCGCAGGAAATCCTGAATATGCGGCTGCAGCGCCTGACTGGGCTGGAGCAGGACAAGATTGTCGGCGAGTACAAAGACGTGATGGCGACCATTGCCGACCTGCTTGATATCCTGGCGAAGCCCGAACGCATCACAACCATTATCAGCGACGAACTGGTGGCCATAAAGGCCGAATTTTCCACCAATGTGAAAGACGTTCGGCGCTCGCAGATCGAACACAACGCCACCGAGCTCGATACCGAAGATCTGATCACCCCTATGGATATGGTGGTGACGCTATCGCAAACCGGCTATATCAAGAGCCAGCCCTTGTCGGAGTACCGTGCGCAAAAACGCGGCGGGCGCGGCAAGCAGGCCACCGCCATGAAGGAAAACGATTGGGTCGATCAGCTGTTCATTGCGAACACGCACGACTTCCTCCTGTGTTTCTCGGATCGCGGCCGGGTGTATTGGCTCAAGGTGTGGGAAGTGCCGCAAGGCACGCGCGGTTCGCGCGGCCGGCCGATCGTCAATATGTTCCCGCTGATCGATGGCGAGAAAATCACGGTGGTGCTGGCGGTCAAGGAATTCAGCGAAGATCATTTCGTTTTCATGGCAACTTCGCGCGGGACGGTCAAAAAGACGCCGTTGTCGGATTTTTCCAATCCACGCAAGGCAGGGATTATCGCGGTCGCGCTGGATGACGCCGATTTCCTGATTGGCGCCGATCTGACCGATGGCCAGCACGATGTGATGCTGTTCTCCGACTCGGGCAAGGCGGTGCGCTTCGATGAGAACGATGTGCGGCCCATGGGCCGTACGGCGCGCGGTGTGCGCGGCATGAGCCTCGAAGAGGGGCAGGCCGTCATTGCCATGCTGGTGGCCGGAGACGAAAGCCAGAGCGTGTTGACGGCAACGGAAAACGGTTTTGGCAAACGTACGTCCATCGTCGAATACACACGTCATGGCCGCGGCACCAAAGGGATGATCGCGATTCAAACCAGCACTCGCAATGGCCGTGTGGTGGGCGCGGTGCTGGTGCGCCCCGATGATGAAATCATGCTGATTACAACGGCTGGGGTGCTGGTGCGTACTCGGGTGTCGGAGATTCGCGAAATGGGCCGCGCCACGCAAGGTGTCACCTTGATCAACGTTGATGAAAACAGCACCTTGTCGGGCGTGCGCCGTGTGGTTGAAAGTGATGCCGATGACGACGAATACGAATCTGCCGCAGCGGATCAGGCCAGCCCGCAAGCCGACGGTCCGGACGGTGCCGGCGACGATAACGGCGACACGGAGGATGATGCCTGATGCGCCCCTGGAATTTTTCGGCGGGCCCGTCGGCCCTGCCGCTGGAAGTGCTGCAGCAGGCTGCGGCGGAAATGACCGATTGGCACGGTTGCGGCATGTCGGTGATGGAGATGAGCCATCGCGGCAAACAGTTCATGCAAATTGCACAGGAAGCGCAAGCCGATCTGCGCGAATTGCTGGCGGTGCCCGACGATTATTCGGTGATGTTCATGCAAGGCGGTGCCACGGCTGAAAACGCCATTTTGCCGCTTAACCTCATGGGTCGGGGCGGCGCGCTTAAAGCCGATTACGTGTTGTCGGGAATCTGGTCGAACAAGTCGCATAAAGAAGCGCAGCGTTACGGCGACGTGGCGGTGGCGGCTTCCAGCGGAACAACTTCTGTGATCGATGGTGTGGAGCAAGGCCCCTGGACTTGGTTCCCTGGGCCTGAGCAGTGGCATATCCGTGCCGATGCCGCCTATCTGCACTTGTGCGGCAACGAAACCATAGGCGGGATCGAATTTGCCGCGTGGCCCGATCTGTCGCAGTTGGGCGCACCCGATGTGCCGCTGGTGGTGGACGCGTCGTCGCATTTCCTGTCGCGTCCGATTGACTTCTCCAAGGCTGCGCTGGTGTATGCCGGTGCTCAAAAAAATGCCGGGCCGGCCGGCGTCACCATGGTTCTGGCGCGGCGCGATCTGATCGGCCATGCCTTGCCTGCATGCCCATCAGCTTTCGATTACGCCAATGTGGACGGCGCCAATTCCATGTTTAATACGCCGCCCACTTATGCGATGTACATCGCCGGCCTGGTGTTCAAGTGGATCAAGCGTCAGGGCGGTGTTGCCGCACTGGAAAAGGCCAACATCGCCAAGGCCAATGCCTTGTACTCCTATCTGGACAGCTCTGACTTTTATCTGGCCCGGGTGCATCCCAAGGCGCGCTCGCGCATGAATGCGCCATTCTTTCTGCGCGATGAATCGCTTAACGGCGAATTTCTGGCGCAGGCCGAAGGCGCCGGGCTGATGCAGTTAAAGGGGCACAAAAGCGTTGGCGGCATGCGGGCCTCGATCTACAATGCCATGCCCATGGAAGGCGTGCAGGCCCTGATTGCCTTTATGCAAGAATTTGAGCAACGCCATGGATGATTCCCTGCTTGCTCTCTTGCGTCCCTTGCGTGAGCGCATTGATGCACTGGACGGGCAAATACTGGATCTGCTTAATCAGCGTGCCCGCGCCGCGCTTGAAGTGGGCCAGATCAAACAGTCCTTCGATGCGGATGGGCCGATTCTCAAGCCCGAACGTGAGGCAATGGTGATACGCCGTCTGCAAAAACTTAACAAAGGGCCCTTCACAGAGCAGGCCATCGATGCGGTCTGGAGCCAAATCATTTCTACCTGTCGTGGCCTGGAAAGCACACTGACTGTGGCGTATCTGGGGCCGCAGGGTTCGTTTTCCGAACAGGCAGCGCTGGAACATTTCGGCCATGCCGTTACGCGTTTGCGGTGCAACTCATTTGATGAAGTGTTTCGCGCGGTCGAGGCCGGCCAAGCCAACGCCGGCATGGTACCGGTTGAAAATTCCACCGAAGGGGCGGTGAACCGTACGCTCGACCTGCTGCTGAATTCTCCCCTTAAGGTCCTGGGAGAGCGTTCGATCAAGATTCAGCACTGCCTGATGACTCAATCGGGAAACCTCGACGGCGTCAAGCGCGTGATGGCGCATCCCCAGGCGCTGGCCCAGTGCCAATCGTGGCTGACTCAGAATCATCCGGGGCTGGTGCGCGATGCGGCTTCCAGCAATGCCGAGGCCGCACGGGTGGCGGCCGAGGATCCAACCGTGGCGGCCATTGCCGGAACGGCGGCGGCCCAAGCGTGGAGTCTGCACGTGGTGGCTTCGGGGATTCAGGACGATCCGCAAAACCGCACTCGTTTTCTGGCCGTGGGCGCCATGGCTACGCAAGCCACCGGGCACGATAAGACCAGCGTGATTCTGGCGGTGCCCAATCGCGCCGGAGCCGTATACGAAATGCTTGCTCCGCTGGCGACTCATGGCGTATCCATGACGCGACTGGAATCGCGGCCGGCCCGCACGGGGCAATGGGAATACTATTTCTATGTGGATCTGCTGGGGCATCACGACGACACGCCGGTTGCGCAAGCACTGGCTGAACTGAAGAAACAGGTGGCGTTTTTTAAAGTGCTGGGCTCCTATCCAGCGCAGTAAGGATTTGCTTGCATGACGACGAACGATCTTACCGGCCGCGCCGCAGGCGCTCAGGTTCCCGGCCACATTCTGGATATTGCGCCTTACCAGGCCGGCAAACCGATTGAGGAGCTGGCCCGCGAATTCAAACTTGATGCGGCGAGTATCGTGAAGCTGGCTTCCAATGAGAACCCGCTGGGGATGCCCGCGTCGGCGCGACAGGCCATGCTGGCGGCGTCAGACTCGCTTGCGCGCTATCCCGATCCCAACGGCTTTGATTTGAAGGCGGCGCTCGCCGCGCACTACCAGGTGCCAGCGGGTTGGCTCACTTTAGGCAATGGTTCGAATGATTTGCTGGAACTGGCCTCTCTGGCGTTTCTGACGCCCGGACTGGCCTGCGTTTATGCCCAGCATGCGTTTACCGTGTACCGCTTGGCAACGCAGGCGCGCGGCGCACGTCACGTTATGGTGCCCGCGCGCGACTATGGTCACGATCTGGATGCCATGTTTGCCGCTATCGACGCGGACACCCGCCTGCTGTTTATTGCGAACCCTAATAATCCGACCGGCACTTTTCTGCCTGCGGCTGCAATCGAGGCATTCCTGACGCGGGTTCATGGCCAATATGGTGAGCGGGTCACCGTTGTGCTGGACGAAGCCTATAACGAATACCTCGATCCGTCATTGCGTTTCGACAGTTCACGCTGGGTCCGGCAATTTTCCAACCTGATTGTGACGCGCACCTTTTCCAAGGCCTACGGGCTCGCGGGCTTGCGGGTGGGGTTTGCCATGGCACAGGAGCGGCTGACCGATTTGCTTAATCGCGTGCGCCAGCCCTTTAATGTGAATAGCCTGGCACAAGCGGCCGCCACGGTGGCGCTTGAGGATACGGCCTTTTTGCAACAGGTTTATGAGGTTAACTGCGCCGGCAAGAAATCGTTGTACGACGCGTTTGGCAGGCTGGGTCTTCAATATGTGCCCAGTTATGGCAATTTTGTGCTGCTGCAGGTGGGTGATGCGGCGCGTGTCCATCAAGAGCTGCTCAAACGCGGCGTGATCGTTCGTCCCGTTGCGGGCGACGGTTTGCCCCAATGGCTGCGCATATCGATAGGTTTGCCTGCTGAAAACACGCGTTTTATTGAAGCGCTTGCCAACATTCTTGCCGGGCGATGAATAACAAGCCTGGGAGGCCGGATTCGCCTGTGGTGAAAGTGTTGGCGGTTGTCGGAGTCGGGCTGATAGGCGGCTCGTTTGCGGCGGCGCTGCGTAGTCGCGCGGCGGTGGAGCGTGTCCTGGGTGCCGGACGCCATGCGCATACGCTGGCGCGCGCGCGCCAGATGGGCCTGATCGACGAGGCCGTCAGCCTGCGAGAGGCGGCCGAGCAGGCCGATCTGATTCTATTGGCTACACCGGTCGGCGCCATGGGCCAGATTCTCGCTTCGATCAAGCCTTATTTGCGCGACGAAACTTTAATCACCGATGTCGGCAGCACCAAGGCGAGCGTGGTGGCCGCTGCCCGTGCCGCGTTGGGCGAACGTATTGCTCAATTCGTGCCGGCACATCCGATTGCCGGCGCCGAGGCGACCGGCCCCGAAGCCGCCAACGCCGCGCTTTACCAGGGCCGTGTCGTTGTTTTGACTCCTTTGGCCGAGAACACGGATGCGGCAAGACATAGGCTTACCTGCTTATGGGAGGCGTGTGGTGCGCGAGTAATGTGCATGACACCCGAGGCGCACGACGTGGTGCTCGCGTCGGTCAGCCATGTACCGCATTTTTTGGCATCGGTTTTCATGGGCCAGGTTGCGCAGGCGCCCGATTCGGACAGACGCCTGGGCCTGGCGGGCTCCGGATTTCGCGACTTTACGCGAATTGCGGCGGGCTCGCCTGAAATGTGGCGCGATATTTTCCTGGCTAATCGGACGGCCGTGTTGTCCGAGTTGCAGGAGGTCAAGGCGGCGCTGCTGCAAGCCGAGCAGGCACTGCAACAAGAGGATGGCGAAGGGCTGCACGATTTTCTGGAGCGCGCCGCGCTCGCACGCCGTTTCTGGGGTGGCCGGAGCGGTTTGTCATGACTGCTGCCCAGTTGTGCTTGCCGCGCGCCCGCGCAGCCAGTGGCGAGCTGACCTTGCCTGGCTCCAAAAGCATTTCCAACCGGGTCTTGCTGCTGGCGGCGCTTGCCGACGGGACAGCCCGGCTTGAAGGCGTGCTTGATTCCGATGACACACGTGTGATGCAGGCGGCCTTGCGTCAGTTGGGCGTGCGTGTGGATAGCGTCGGCCCGGCTCAGGTCGACATACACGGAGGAGTTCCTTTTGCCGTGCGCCAGGCCGTTTTGTTTTTGGGCAACGCCGGAACCGCGTTCCGGCCGTTGACCGCCGCATTGGCGCTGATGGGCGGAAACTATCAGTTGTCGGGCGTGCCGCGCATGCACGAGCGCCCTATTGGCGATTTGGTCGACGCCCTGACTGCGCTGGGCGCCGATATACAGTATATGGGCGTGCCAGGGTATCCCCCCCTGGATATTCATGCAGGGGCTATCAGGGTGGATGGCGCGATTCATGTCAAGGGTTCGGTATCCAGTCAGTTTTTAACGGCCTTGTTGATGGCTGCGCCGTTGCTCGCCGGCCTTGTGCGGGACGCCGTGGTGATCGAGGTTGATGGCGAACTGATCTCCAAGCCGTATATTTCGATTACCTTGAACCTGATGGCGCGTTTTGGCGTGACCGTGCAGCGCGAAGGCTGGGAGCGATTTACGATTCCCGCCGGTGCCCGGTATCGGTCGCCCGGAACCGTGATGGTCGAGGGCGACGCGTCTTCGGCGTCTTATTTCATGGCTCTGGGCGCCATTGGCGGTGGCCCGGTGCGCATCCAGGGGGTGGGTTCCGAGAGCATCCAGGGCGATATGGGTTTTGCCGATACGCTGGAAGAAATGGGCGTGTCCGTTACCCGCCATGCGACATCTGTCGAGGTCAGTGGCGTGCAGGTCGCGAGCGGTGAGCGGCTGCGCGCCTTTGATCGCGACTTCAATCTGATTCCCGACGCGGCCATGACGGCCGCGACCCTGGCGCTTTATGCCGATGGGCCCTGTACTTTGCGCAATGTCGGCAGCTGGCGCGTGAAGGAGACTGATCGCCTCCACGCCATGCACACCGAGCTGGCTAAATTGGGAGCGCGAGTTGAGTCGGGCCCGGACTGGATTCGGGTTTATCCGGTTGCAGCGGGGCAGTGGCGGGCAGCCAGCATTGAAACCTATGACGATCATCGTATGGCCATGTGTTTTTCACTGGCGGCTTTCAGCCCTGTGCGGGTTACGATTCTGGATCCAGCATGTGTCGGCAAAACCTTCCCCGATTATTTTGCGGTGTTTAGCCGCCTGGTGCGTGGTTGAAATGGAGATGGGTTTGGTTAGTGCGTGAAATGGCACCCACAAGGGGCGCCGCTACATGAAATGGCAGCCACAAGGGCTGCCGCTACATGAAATGGCAGCCACAAGAGCTGCCGCTACATGAATGACGGGCAGGTTTTTGTAGCGGCAGCCCTTGTGGCTGCCATTTGCAACCGATCTTCTCTGTCGTATTAAACTGTTAAAAAGAGGCTTATCGAAAACAATGCAGGCGTTAAACAGGCGTGAACAGGCGTGAACAGGCTTGATTCTTCAATGATTCCGGTAATTACCATAGATGGCCCGACGGCGTCGGGCAAGGGCACTATTGCGCATCAGGTGGCGCAGGCGCTGGGCTGGTCGGTGCTCGATAGCGGCGCCTTGTACCGTCTGACGGCGCTCGCGGTGCAAGAGGGCGGCGTCGATCCCGCCGATGAATCTGCCGTGGCGGGCGTTGCTAGCCAGCTTGACGCGCGCTTTGACGGCGGGGGGATATGGATGGCGGGACGCGATGTGGCGGTGCAGATACGCCAGGAGCCGGTCGGCAATCTGGCCTCGCGCGTGGCGGCTTACGGTCCGGTGCGACAGGCGTTGCTTGCGCGCCAGCGCGCCTTTCGCCAGGCGCCCGGCCTAGTGGCCGACGGGCGCGATATGGGCACTGTGGTCTTTCCCGATGCGCCTTTGAAGATTTTTTTGGTAGCCAGCGCCCAGGCAAGAGCGAGCAGACGCTGTAAGCAGTTGAAGGAAAAGGGATTTTCTGCTAACCTAGCAAGCCTTTTACAAGACATGCAAGCGCGCGATGCGCGTGATTGCAGTCGAAGCCACGCGCCGCTTTACGCGGCGCCTGGGGCTAAAACAATCGATTCATCGAATTTGACCATCGATGCAACGGTTCAAGCAGTACTAGATTATTGGTCTCGCGTATAGGTCTTCGGCCCGAAACCCGAAACGGGGTCTACGGCTTGGGGGTTTCTTTTCACTCCACTGGGGTAGCTGTTTCGCCTTGGTGTGTTTATTTAACGGCCATCCTGGCCCCATGGATTTAACTTAATGTCTTCCATTGCAACTACTGCCGCCAGTGGCGGCGAGAACTTTGCCGATTTATTTGCCGAAAGCATCAAAAACCAGGACATGAAGTCTGGTGAAGTCATTTCCGCAGAAGTCGTGCGTATCGACCATAATTTTGTGGTGGTCAACGCCGGCTTGAAATCCGAGGCACTGATTCCTCTTGAAGAATTTCTGAACGATCAGGGCGAAATTGAAGTCCAGCCCGGCGATTTCGTCTCTGTCGCCATTGATTCGCTCGAAAACGGCTACGGCGACACAATCTTGTCGCGCGACCGTGCAAAACGCCTGTCGGCCTGGTTGCAGCTCGAAAAAGCGCTTGAGTCCGGCGAAATGGTGACCGGCACGATTACCGGCAAAGTCAAGGGCGGCCTGACCGTCATGACCAACGGCATCCGCGCTTTTCTGCCCGGCTCGCTGGTCGATCTGCGCCCGGTCAAGGACACCACGCCCTACGAGGGCAAAACCATGGAATTCAAGGTCATCAAGCTTGATCGCAAGCGCAACAACGTTGTGCTGTCGCGTCGCTCGGTGCTTGAAGCCAGCATGGGCGAAGAGCGCCAGAAGCTGCTCGAAACGCTGCGTGAAGGCGCTGTGGTCAAGGGCGTCGTTAAAAACATCACCGATTATGGCGCGTTCGTCGACCTGGGCGGCATCGATGGCCTGTTGCACATTACCGATATGGCCTGGCGCCGTGTGCGCCATCCTTCCGAAGTGCTCCAGGTGGGCCAGGAAGTCGAAGCCAAAGTACTCAAGTTCGACCAGGAAAAAAGCCGCGTGTCACTGGGTGTCAAACAACTGGGCGAAGACCCGTGGGTTGGTCTTGCACGTCGCTACCCGCAAGGCACCCGTTTGTTCGGCAAGGTTACCAACCTGACCGACTACGGTTCGTTCGTTGAAGTCGAAGCCGGCATCGAAGGCCTGGTGCACGTTTCCGAAATGGATTGGACCAACAAAAATGTGGATCCGCGCAAGGTCGTTACGCTGGGTGAAGAAGTCGAAGTCATGGTTCTGGAAATCGACGAAGACCGTCGCCGTATTTCGCTGGGCATGAAGCAGTGCCGCGCCAATCCGTGGGAAGACTTCTCCATCAACTTCAAGCGCGGCGACAAGGTTCGCGGCGCGATCAAGTCGATCACCGATTTCGGTGTGTTTGTCGGCTTGCCGGGCGGCATCGACGGGCTGGTTCACCTGTCCGACCTGTCCTGGACTGAAACTGGCGAAGAAGCCGTGCGCAACTTCAAGAAGGGCGACGAGCTCGACGCCGTGGTTCTGGGCATCGATACCGACAAAGAGCGGATTTCGCTGGGTATCAAGCAGCTTGAAGGCGATCCGTTCAACAACTTCGTGGCCACCTACGATAAAGGCGCCGTGGTTCCTGGCGTCATCAAATTGGTCGAAGCCAAGGGTGCTGTGGTGACCTTGTCGCTGGACGTTGAAGGTTATTTGCGCGCCTCCGAAATTTCGGCTGGCCGCGTCGAAGATGCCACCACGGCTTTAAAGGCCGGCGAGAATGTCGAAGCCATGATTGTCAATATCGATCGCAAGGCGCGTTCGATCCAATTGTCGATCAAGGCGCGCGATAACGCCGAAACCGCCGACACTATCCAGCGCATGTCTGACGCCAGTGCGTCATCGGGCACCACTAATCTGGGCGCTTTGCTAAAGGCCAAGCTGGATCAACAACGCGACGACGGTTAATCGGGTGACTAAGTCTGAATTGATCGCGATACTCGCGGGCCGCTATCCTCAACTGGCAGCGCGCGACACCGATTACGCCGTCAAGACGGTGCTTGATGCGATGACTCAGGCCTTGGCCAGCGGTCAGCGCATCGAGATCCGGGGTTTTGGCAGTTTTTCGTTGTCGGAGCGTTCGCCACGCGTGGGACGCAACCCAAAATCTGGCGAGAAAGTACTGGTGCCTGGCAAACAGGTGCCTCATTTCAAGGCGGGCAAAGAGTTGCGCGAACGGGTCGATTCAGCCTTTGAAGAAGAGGCCAAGTCTACCGAACCTGGCTTCAATCTGACGCAGTTGGATGCACGTTTGATGCAAGGGTAGGCTGGTATTGGAGATGGCACCCACAAGGGGTGCCGCTACATTGATGACAGGTACGCTGTAGCGGCACCCCTTGTGGGTGCCATTTTTCTGCCGTCCTCAGCCCCTTGTGGGTGCCATTTTTCTGCCGCCCTCAGCCCTTTGTCGGTGCCATTTTTCTATCGCTCTCAGCCCCTTGTGGACGCCATTTTTCTATTACGCTCAGCTTTTTCTGGCCTGAATGTGCGCGGTTGTGATTCGATTCCCCGTACAATCAAGCCAGTCACCAGTGGAGTGACTTATTTCAATTTTTTGCTGGACTATTGGAGTTCTCGCTATGCGTTACCTGGTATGGGTGTTGCGGCTATTGGTGTTTGTGCTGGTGTTACTGTTTGCTCTTAAAAACACCGGGCCGGTCAATGTCCACTTCTACTCCGATCACACGCTGGCCGACATTCCCCTTATTGTTGTGATGCTGGTGACTTTCGTGTTGGGGGCTTTATTCGGACTGTTGCTGGCCGTGCCCGGCCTGATGCGCCGGCGTCGCGAAATTCGCAAGCTGCAGCGCGAACTGCATCGTCTGCAAGACAGGTACAAGCATCCTGTGGTTCAGACTCAGGCTGTTGCGCCGGAAACGGTGGCACCGTTGTCCCCTTTGTAAAATCTTGCACCTGAGGCTGTAGAGTGGATTTTGAACCGTGGTGGCTGATTGCCGTGCCCATTCTGTTTGCGCTGGGTTGGATCGCGGCGCGTGTGGATATCAGGCAAATGCTCTCTGAGACGCGCAATTTGCCCGATTCCTATTTCAAAGGGCTTAACTTCCTGCTGAACGAAGAGCCCGATCAAGCGATAGATGCCTTTGTCGAAGTCGCCAAGCTCGATCCTGAAACGACTGAACTGCACTTTGCCCTGGGTAGCCTGTTTCGGCGCCGCGGTGAAGTGGAGCGGGCCATACGTGTGCATCAAAGTTTGTTGTCGCGAGCCGATTTACCTGCGGCAGATCGTGAACATGCACAACACGAAATCGCCCAGGATTTTCTCAAGGCCGGAATGCTGGATCGGGCGGAACAGGCGTTCGAAACTGTGCAGGACACTCGCTTTGCGCTTCCCGCCGTACGGGCACTGATCCGCATTTATGAGTCTGAACACGACTGGCCTCGGGCAATCGACGCGGTCAAGCGCCTGCGCGCCCTGGTTGACGAGCCGGTCCCGCAGCTCGTGCATTATCACTGCGAACGTGCGCAAATGGCCATGGGCGCCAAGCCCCCCGATATGCAGGCCGCCAGCGAGGCGCTCGATGCCGCCGATCATGCCGCGCGGGATTTGCGTGGGCAGGCCAACGGGCAGGCTTGCGAAGCCCGAATAGCCATATTGCGGGCTGGCTTGGCCAAACTGAACCAGAATACCGGACGCGAGCGCATGTATCTGGAATCGGTGTTGGCCACTGCGCCCGAGTATGCGGGTCTGGTGGCGGCCGATATTATGGAGCTCTACCGTGCCACCGGACAGCAGGCGCAGGGTCTGGATCTGCTTAAGAATCACTACGAGCGTTATCCATCGCTGGATATGTTCAATGTGGTGTTCCGTGAGCTGCGTTTGCAGCAGGGCTATGCGCCTGCCTGGGCCTTTGCCCGCGAGGCCTTGCGCGCTCATCCGTCGCTGCTGGGCCTAGATCGCCTGCTTGAAGCGGAGATGTCCAGCGGCGATACGCCAGCTGCGGCGAACGGCGTGACGCCAGGCACGGATCTGGGCTTGCTGCGCTCCCTGATACACAAGCATACCCAGCGCCTGGATCGTTATGCCTGTAGGGTGTGCGGCTTTGAAGCACGCCATTTCTACTGGCAGTGTCCGGGTTGCAATTCCTGGGAAACCTATGAACCTCGCCGCCTTGAGGAGTTGAAGCAATGATTTTTCCGCTGGAAGCGGTTCGCCGAGTCAATGTATTGGTGGTGGGCGACGTTATGCTGGACCGGTATTGGTTTGGCGAAGTCGACCGTATTTCGCCCGAAGCGCCGGTGCCGGTGGTGCGGGTGGCGCGGCGCGAAGACAGGTTGGGCGGGGCCGCTAACGTGGCGCGCAATATTGTAGCCATGGGCGCGAAGGCGACTCTGCTGGGCGTCGTGGGGGCCGATGAGGCGGGCGCGCAGATTCAGGCGCTTTCAACCGAGGCAGGCATAGCCACGCGACTGGTGACGGATACCGCTTTGCATACCACGCTGAAAATGCGGGTGTTGGGGCGACAGCAGCAATTGTTGCGCATCGATTTTGAGCAGACTCCCGCCAAGGTCAGTCTGGCGCGTATCGAGGCGGAGTTGTCATCTCTCATTGCCAAGCACGATATGCTGGTGCTCTCCGATTACGCCAAGGGCGTGCTCAGCCAGGTCGAAGCACTGATCCGAATAGCACGCCACGCTGGGGTGCCGGTGCTGGTTGATCCCAAAGGGCATTTGTACAAGCGCTATTTTGGCGCAACCCTGATGACGCCCAACCGCGCCGAGATGCAAGAGGCGGTGGGGCGTTGGCAAACCGAAGAAGAGCTCGCCAGCCGCGCGCAAGCCCTGCGTAGTGAGCTTGAGCTTGAAGCTCTGCTGGTTACGCAGTCCGAGCAAGGCATGACCTTGTTTACCCAGAATGGCTGCGAGCACACCGATGCTCAGGCTCACGAAGTGTTTGATGTATCGGGCGCTGGCGATACGGTCTTGGCGGCGTTGGCGGTTACGCGGGCAGCTGGTCTGGATTGGGTCGATGCAGTCAAGTGGGCCAATCGAGCGGGAGGTATTGTGGTGGGAAAACTTGGCACATCGGTGGTGACGGCAGGAGAGTTGGCATGATTATCGTGACGGGCGGTGCGGGTTTTATCGGCAGCAATCTGGTGGCCGGTCTGAATCGTCGGGGCTATTCCGATATTCTGGTGGTGGATGACCTGACCGAGGGCGACAAATTCATTAATCTGGTCGACGCCCAAATTGCCGACTACATGCATAAAGACGATTTCCGCCAACGTGTGGCGCGCGGGCAGTTAGGTCATGTCGAGGCGGTCATGCATCAGGGGGCCTGTTCCGATACCACAGAGCGCAACGGCCAGTACATGCTCGACAACAATTATCGCGTCACGCTCGAACTCTTCGAATATTGCCAGACACACAAGACTCCCTACCTCTATGCCTCGTCGGCCGCCGTGTACGGGGCGGGCCCGGTCTATGCAGAAAATCCCGCCAATGAGTCGCCGCTTAATGTGTACGGCTATTCAAAACATCTGTTCGATCAGGTGCTGCGCCGTCGCTGGCCCGAGTTGAACGCGCCGGTAGTGGGCCTGCGTTATTTCAATGTGTATGGGCCTCACGAACAGCATAAAGGGCGCATGGCGTCGGTCGCGTTTCACAACATGCAGCAGTTCAGGGCCGAGGGGCATGTGCGCCTGTTCGGCGGTTGGGATGGCTACGCCGATGGCGGCCAGTTGCGCGATTTCGTGTATATCGACGATGTGGTTGACGTGAACCTGCATTTTCTCGACCACCCCGAACAATCAGGCATTTTCAATTGTGGCACCGGGCGTGCGCAGCCCTTCAATGATGTTGCGCAAACCGTCGTCAATAGCTTGCGCGTCAAAGCGGGGCAGTCTGTGCTGCCGTTGCAAGAACTGGTCGAGCAGAAATTAATACGCTACATTGCTTTTCCCGATGATTTGAAAGGGCGTTATCAAAGCCATACCGAAGCCGATATGACCCAGTTGCGCGCGGCAGGCTATGACCGGCCATTTCGCGACGTGCAAGACGGGGTGTCGGCCTATGTGAACCGGTGGATGTAGCGGCAGCCCTTGCCGCTGCCATGTCACGTAACACTACGCATGGATGGTTTGATGTGCCGGGCCTATCGCCGCGTGGGCTGATCTTCGATCATGGAGCTTATGGAAATCCTGGGTTTCCATACTCATTTCATTCCTCGGAGACTCATCATGAATCCCTTTACTGAATCCACGGTAGCGCGCCCTCTGGTCGATAAGGAAATGGCAGCCACGAGGGCTGCCGCTACAAAAGCGTGTCCATCGCGCATCCGCGACAGCGATTCCGCTACAAAAGCGTGTCCATCGCGCATCTGCGACAGCGATTCCGCTACAAAAGCGTGTCCATCGCGCATCCGCGATAGCGATTCCGCTACAAGAGCGTATCCATCGCTTATTCACGACAGCCATTCCCCTCGTCTTGCGTCGCGCTTGCACTCCGCACGGCCCTTTTGGCGGCCTATTCTGGGTGCGATGGGGTTGGCTGCAGGCCTGGCGCTATCGGGGCCTGCCCATGCTGTTGACGCCAATGCGGCTACGCAGGCCCAGCTTGAATCGGTGCGCGGCATAGGCCCGAAAACGGCGCAAATCATCATCGAAGAACGTGTGCGCGGCGGCAAGTACGAATCGTTCAATGATCTATCCGAACGGGTCAAAGGCATAGGCCCGAAAAAGGCCGCTACGTTGCAGGCCGCCGGATTAACGGTGGGAATGGCCGGCGCCGCCTCATCGATTTCCGCAGGCGTTGCGCCGCTTGCTTGGCCAGGCAAGCCGAAATCATCGGCGGGTTCGTCGGCGTTGTCGGCCAAAAGTAAATCCACCCTGAAACCGGCAGGCAAGCCTGCTAAATGAAGTGTCGATTCGCCATGGGGTGTTGTGTTGCAGCGGCCGTTGATGCGTGGCGTTTCAAATGGCACCCACAAGGGGTGCCGCTACAAAACTGGCCGTCGCGCCTGTAGCGGCACCCCTAGTGGGTGCCAGGTTTTAGCGCCTCAATCGGATCCCGGCCTTGTTCGGTGTATGATTTCTGCATGAAAAAATACCCCACTATCGAAGACACTATCGGCGCCACGCCACTGGTGCGTTTGCAACGTATTCCAGGTGCGGTGGGCGAACCGCGCGGCAATGTCATCCTGGCCAAGCTCGAGGGCAATAATCCGGCGGGCTCGGTCAAGGACAGGGCGGCCAGTTCCATGATTCGACGCGCCGAAGAGCGTGGCGACATCAAACCCGGCGAAACGCTTATCGAGGCCACCAGTGGCAATACAGGTATTGCGCTGGCGATGACGGCAGCGGTGCGCGGCTACAAAATGGTTTTGATCATGCCCGATAACCTGACGCTCGAGCGGCGCGCGGCCATGACTGCCTATGGCGCGCAGCTTATCCTTACTCCTGCCAAGCAAGGGGGCATGGAATACGCGCGCGACCTGGCTCTGAAAATGCAGGACGAAGGCAAAGGCAAGGTGCTCGATCAGTTCGCCAATTCAGACAATCCCCTGGCCCATGTCGAAACAACCGGGCCAGAGGTATGGCAGCAGACTGACGGCCAAATTACACATTTCGTCAGCGCCATGGGGACGACCGGCACGATTATGGGGATGGCCACTTATCTGCGTTCGAAAAATTCAAAAATTCAAGTGATTGGCGCGCAACCCGCTGAAGGCTCGCAAATCCCGGGCATACGCAAGTGGCCCGAGGCCTACCAGCCTAAAATCTACGAGCCCTCCAAGGTCGATGCATTCGAGCTCATCGAACAGGCCGATGCCGAAAACATGGCGCGCCGGCTGGCGAGCGAAGAGGGTATTTTCGGCGGGATTTCATCGGCTGGCGCCATGGTGGCCGCCTTGCGCGTCGCCGCCCGGGTTGAAAACGCCACGATTGTATTTATTGTGTGCGACCGCGGCGATCGTTATTTGTCCACCGGCGTATTCAATTAAGGCGGGCAAGTCCGGATTTATTGCCGATGTCTTCAATTAGGCCCGGCGCGTCCCACCCGTTCGGCGATGGCGGTCGCCAGATCGGCTACTGAAGCGGCATAAAAGTAGCTGTGGTTGTAATGGGTGATGGCGAAAAAATTCGGCGTTCCTGTGCGATATTCGTTCAGGTCGCGCGGCTCGTCGATCAGGTCGACGATTCCCACGGGGTATTTTTCCCATTCTGTACTGCGTGCGTCGGGCCGTACGCTGGCACCTTTGGATTCAAGCTCGGGCCAGCTAAGGCTGGGCTTGAGCCCACCCGCAACCAGCGAGCCGGCGTTGGCGGGAAGAACGACCGGCGCAAATACCGGCAAACCCGGCACCCAGCCATGTTCGCGCAAATAGTTGGCCACCGACAGGATCGCGTCCGTGGCATTGTTGGACAAATCGATGTGTCCGCTGCCGTCACCGTCGACGGCAAAGCGCAGAATACTGCCCGGCATGAACTGAGGCAGGCCGATTGCGCCGGCGTACGAGCCTTCCACGTCCAGCGCATTGAGTTTTTTCTCATGGTCCAACTGGATCAGATCGGCCAGTTGATCGCGAAATAGCTGACTGCGTTCTGGGCGTGTCGAGTCCGGGAAACGGAATCCCAGCGTAGCCAGTGCATCGAGTACGGCGAAATCGCCAGTCTGGCGGCCATAGATAGTTTCGACGCCGATGATGGCGACAATAATCGACGGCGACACGCCATATTGGCGGCTGGCCTGATCGAGGGCCGCGCGGTTCTCGTTCCAGAACGCCGCTCCGTCCTTTATGCGTATGGGTTCGACAAAACGTTTGCGGTACGTCACCCAACTGCGGCGCAGCCGGGTTTTTCCGGGCGTCATCAATCTGGCTACAGCTGCGTTGTAGCGAGCGCTTTTAAGCAGCGTTTCCACGCGGGCGAGCGGTACCTTGCGAATTTGTGCGACCTCGCGGGCGTAGGCTTGTATGTCGGGCTTGAGCTGGCCTTTGGCGTCGACGAATCCTTCGGCGCTGTTGATCGATCCGCCCGCTGTGATGGATGGCTGTTCTCCTCTATCTGCACCCGGCTGGGCTTGCGCCTGGGCCAGCGTCTGGGCTAGGGCCGAAGATGAGGTCGTTTTGGTTGTAGCGCAGCCGCCGAGCAGGATAATTAACGGGATCGCTTGCAATATACGGGCAGGTTTGAACATAATCATCCTTATGCAGACCCTATATATTACCCACCCCTCCTGCCGCTTGCATGAAATGGGCCCGTCGCATCCCGAATGTCCAGAGCGTCTGGACGCGATCAATGATCAATTGCTGGCGAGCGGCGTGCTCGGTTTTATGGATGAAAGGCAAGCCGTCGCTGCGAGCCGTGCCGATTTGCTGCGCATGCATACGCCGCAGTACCTTGACTACCTGCGCGCACATTCGCCCCTCGGCGCGGGCGCTTACTTTGCGTTGGATCCGGACACGCTGATGAATTCGCATACGCTGGATGCGGCACGGCTGGCCGCAGGCGCAGGACTGATGGCGGTGGATGCGATTATGCGCGGCGAGGCCAGCACGGCATTTTGCTCAGTGCGCCCGCCCGGGCATCATGCACGCCCGGGGCTAGCCATGGGGTTTTGCATTTTCAATAATTTGGCCGTGGCCGTGGCCTATGCCTTGGATCACTATGCGCTTACGCGAGTGGCAATTATCGATTTTGACGTGCATCACGGCAATGGCACCGAAGAAATGTTTGCCGGCGACGATCGGGTGTTGATGTGCAGTTTTTTTCAACACCCTTTTTATCCGTATTGCGGTGTCGGGCAGGCGGCGGAAAATATGTTGAATATTCCGGTGGCGGCCTATACCTCGGGCGCCAGCTTGAGGCAGGTGATGAGCGATGTCTGGATGCCTCGATTGCGGGCTTTCGAGCCCGAATTCATTTTCGTCTCGGCTGGGTTCGATGCACATCGCGAAGACGATATGGGGCAGTTGGGCATGGTGGAATCCGACTATGCCTGGATGACGCAACAGATTGTCGGGCTGGCCGATAAAACAGCGCAGGGGCGGATCATCAGTTTTCTCGAAGGCGGCTATAACCTGTCTGCGCTTGGACGCAGCGTCGTGGCGCATATCAAGGCGTTGGCCAAGCTGTAGAATGTTAGAATCAACATCAATTTCCACTCAGGTTTCCGAATCGCTGCGCCTGGTTTAACGGGCTTTATGTCTTGCGCGACGGCGATACGAGTGCGAGCCGTTTTTTTATTTCTATGGAGAATGCTTCGATGAAGGTGCTGGTGCCCGTCAAGCGTGTCGTTGATTTCAACGTTAAAGTGCGCGTCAAGTCTGATCAAAGCGGTGTGGATATCGCCAATGTGAAGATGTCCATGAATCCCTTTGACGAGATTGCTCTCGAAGAGGCCATGCGCCTCAAAGAAAAAGGGCTGGTTGCTGAAGTCGTTGCGGTGTCCTGCGGTGTGGCGCAATGCCAGGAAACATTGCGTACAGCCATGGCGATTGGCGCTGACCGGGCGGTTTTGGTGCAAACCGATGTGTCGCTCCAGCCCCTGGCGGTCGCCAAGTTGCTGCGTGCACTGGTCGATAAAGAGCAGCCGCAATTGGTCATCCTGGGCAAACAGGCCATTGATGACGATGCCAATCAAACGGGGCAGATGCTGGCTGCGTTGCTGAACTGGCCGCAAGCCACTTTCGCCAGCAAAGTCGAACTGGCGGGCGATACGGTTGCGGTCACTCGTGAGGTCGATGGCGGACTGGAAACGCTGTCGCTTAAGCTTCCGGCCATTGTCACCACCGATTTGCGCCTGAACGAGCCGCGTTACGTTACCTTGCCCAACATCATGAAGGCCAAGAAAAAGACGCTCGATACGATCACTCCTGAAACGCTTGGCGTTGACGTAACGCCGCGGCTGAAAATGCTGAAAGTATCTGAGCCGCCGGCGCGTTCTGCGGGTGTTAAGGTTCCCGACGTCGCGACGCTGGTCGAAAAACTTAAAAATGAAGCCAAGGTGATTTGATCATGACGATTCTTGTAATAGCAGAACACGACAACTCACACTTGAAAGTGGCCACGAGAAATGCCGTGGCAGCAGCGGCCAAGATAGGCGGCGATGTGCATGTGCTGGTTGCCGGCAGCGGCGCCCAGGCTGTGGCCGACCAGGCATCCAAGGTCGCCGGCGTGGCCAAGGTTTTGCTGGCCGATGCCCCTCAGTTGGCCGATGGGCTGGCTGAAAACATGGCCGCGCAAGTACTGGCCATTGCTCAAAACTACAGCCATATTCTGTTCCCGGCCACCGCCTCGGGCAAAAACGTGGCCCCGCGCGTGGCCGCCCGGCTGGATGTGGCGCAGGTGTCCGACATTATCGCGGTTGATGCGCCCGACACATTCCAGCACCCGATATACGCCGGCAACGCCATCGCTACTGTCCAGTCGTCCGACCCCATCAAGGTCATTACGGTGCGCACCACGGGTTTTGATGCGGCATCCGAGCAGGGCGGCCAGGCGGTCATCGAAACGCTGGCAGCCGAGGCCGATTCGGGCCTGTCCTCATTTGTAGGCCGAGAAGTGGCTCAAAATGATCGCCCTGAGCTGACTGCCGCAAAAATTGTGGTTTCGGGCGGGCGCGGCATGGGCAGCGCCGAAAACTTCAAGATTCTCGATCCCTTGGCCGATAAACTGGGCGCGGCGCTGGGGGCCTCGCGCGCAGCCGTTGATGCCGGGTACGCGCCCAACGATTGGCAGGTGGGGCAAACCGGCAAGATCGTGGCGCCCCAGCTGTATGTGGCCATCGGGATTTCCGGCGCTATTCAGCATCTGGCGGGGATGAAAGACTCCAAGGTCATCGTGGCGATCAATAAAGATGCCGAAGCGCCGATTTTCGGCGTGGCCGATTACGGCCTGGTCGCAGACTTGTTCCAGGCTGTTCCTGAATTGATCAAGGCGTTGTAGGGGCGGCCCTCATGGTCGCCCGATTGTTGGTGGCTATGTTTTCGTAGCGGCAGCCCTTGTGGCTGCCATTCGTGCTTTACACATGCTGCTCTTTTATGTTGTCGATTTTGGCAGCCGCAAGGGCTGCCACTACCTTCCGCGGACATGATTTTGTGGATATTCAGCAGCCGCCGCGGCATTGTGTCTGAACATGTAAATAGAGTAGGAATTACTTGTTATAAATACTGTATTTATGTACAGTATTTATTATGGCGCTTACCGATCCCTATGCTGTTCTTGATTCCCGGCCTCCCGTCAATACCTTGCGTGGCCGCGGAGCGGTGGCCAACGTCCGGCATCGTTTTCAGCAAGCCGACCGTGAAGACGTCGACGATGGCTGGGCGTCGTCAGGTTTGCCCGTGGAAAACACGGATGGCCTCGATACTGCGGTCGGGGGTCCGGATGGCAAACATCAAACATCCAACGCGACAGAAACTACTCCCGCTCGCCTAAAGACCACAGTCACAGTAGAACAGGCGCGCAAACTGCTTTCGCACAACGATTCTCCCGACATCCCCTTTGATCAGGCCGTCAACCCCTATCGGGGGTGTGAACACGGCTGCGTCTATTGCTATGCCCGCCCAACGCACGCTTACCTGGGCTATTCCCCCGGGCTGGACTTCGAAACCCGTTTGGTGGCCAAGGCCAATGCCGTGCAGGCGTTGCGGGCCGAGCTTGCGCGCCCGGGGTATCGCGTATCACCCATCAATATCGGCTCGGCTACCGATGTGTACCAACCTATTGAACGGGAATGGCGGCTAACCCGTGGCCTGCTCGAACTGATGCTGGAAACCCGGCATCCCCTCACCATTGTGACTAAAAATGCGCTGATTCAACGGGATCTGGATCTTCTCCAGGCTTTGGCCGAACAAAACCTGGTGGCGGTGTATGTTAGCGTCACTACCCTGGATGCCGATATGGCCCGCAGCCTGGAGCCGCGCGCGTCGGCACCCTGGCGGCGTTTGCAGGCCGTGCGCACGCTGGCGCTGGCCAAAGTGCCGGTCGGTGTGCTGGTTGCTCCCGTTATTCCCTTTATCAACGACGAGTCCATGGAATCTATCTTGCGGGAAGCCGCAGGCGCAGGCGCTGATTATGCCAACTACATCGTGTTGCGTCTGCCCTGGGAGGTCAAGGCTGTGTTTGAAGAGTGGCTGTTTGCTCATTTTCCCGACCGAGCCCAGCGCGTACTGCATCGGATCGAAGATCTGCGCAATGGGCGCCGCAACGATCCTGCGTTTGGTTCGCGCATGCGGGGTTCTGGCTTATGGGCAGATCTGTTGCGCCAGCGCTTCGAACTTACAGCGCGCAAATTGGGCCTGAATCGCACCCGGCTAAAACTTGATACGCAGCGCTTCTTGTTTCCGGCGCGTGCTGGGTACGATAGGCCGGGGCAGCAGCTGTCTCTTTTTGACCAGGATTAATCGTCCGCGGCTTCGGGGAAGCGCTGGCCAAAGGTTCCGGACTATTACTTCCATTGTATGTAATTGAAATATACATTACAATTTGCTGGGTTTCCACAAGGAGTTTGTTATGGCCTCACTTTCAGTGACCGCTAAGGGACAGGTCACGTTAAAGCGTGACTTGTTGCAACACTTGGGTATTAAGGCGGGAGAACGTATCGACTTTGACAAGCTGCCGGGTGGTGAGCTTCGGTTGAAGGCGGCTCGGCCAAAGGGTAGCATCAAAAATTTTATAGGCAGACATGCGGGTAAGGCCAAAAGGCCAATGACAGTCGACGAAATGAACGAGATTGCAGCGGCTGCATGGGCGGGTGAAGAATGAAAATTGCGGTCGATACCAATGTACTGGTTCGGGCCGTTCTGCTGGACGATACAAAACAGGCCCGCATCGCAATCAAGCTCTTGGAGGACGCATCACTCATTGCAATTTCTTTGCCGTGCCTTTGTGAGTTGGTCTGGATACTTCGCAGAGGTGCCGCAAAGCTGTCAAAAGAAGATGTAGCCGTGACGATTCGCGATTTGCTGGAGGCTGAAAATGTTGTAATGAATCGTCCTGCTGTTGAGGCTGGGCTGGCGATCCTCGAAGCGGGCGGCGATTTCGCTGATGGCATCATGGCCTATGCGGGCAATTGGCTAGGCGGCGATGTGTTCGTATCGTTCGACAAACAAGCGGTTACTCTGCTGAAAAAGCAGGGATATGCAACGCGGCTTTACCCGTAAATACGTTATTTCCATGTCCATCGCAGAGGTGCGAGGCTGGTTGCAGGAATCCCTGTCCTTTAAGGAGGAGAGGCCGCCAGAAAGATTCTTGCTTTTGTAAAGCTGTATTCCTACTCTCATTCCGTTACAATTTGATCAATAATCATAAATAGCGTTCATTTGTACTAGGTTGAAAGCATGAGCTTGGGGCTTGAATTCAAGAGGTTGTTGGGTGCTTTGGCCCTGGCTGGCAATGTGGTGCTAAACCCTGCGGCCTACGCGGCCCCCATGGGCGGGCTGGTGGCTTCTACCTTGAATATGAGCGACAGCTGCCTGACCAGTGCCATGCGTAACTATGGCAGCGGCGCAGGCGCGGTGGTCAATCGCGGGACGATCACCGCGGTAAGTGTGAGTTTTGACGCAAACCAAGTGCTCTCGATGCAGGTCGATGCCAATCGGGTGCAGTTGGCAATTCCCGTGGGGGCCACGCCCACCATCGCCGGCGATCGTCCTTCGGCGCGGGTTTGGGTGCAACTGACCAAAGGGTTTTAGGCAGCGCTTACTCCGATTCGGTATCATCAGATCCTGGATATTGTTTTCTAAATCTGGAGGGTTTATGAGTTATCGCGCACCTACGCAGGATATTCGTTTCGTGATCGAGGAATTGGCTGATCTCGCAGGCGTTCTGGCCCTGCCTGGTTTTGAAGAGATCACCAGCGACCTGGTCAACGTCGTGCTTGAAGAAAACGCCCGCTTTGTCGAGCAAGCCATTGCGCCGCTCAACCATAGCGCCGACACCTCGCCCGCTGTGTGGGCCGATGGCAAGGTTGAGACGTCGCCCGGCTTTAAAAAGGCGTTTCGCGAATTTGCCGACGGCGGCTGGCAAGGTTTGCAGCATGATAAGGAGTGGGGCGGCCAGGGTCTGCCCAAGCTGGTGGCAGCGCCCACAGGTGAAAATATAAATTCTGCAAATCTGGCGTTTTCCTTATGCCCGCTGTTGACTGACGGCGTGATCGAAGCGCTGATGGCGGTGGGCACCAAGGCACAACAAGCGCAGTTCGTCCCGCCCATGCTTGAAGGCCGCTGGACAGGAACCATGAATCTGACCGAGCCTCAGGCAGGTTCGGATCTGGCGTTAGTGGCCACGCGCGCCGTGCGCGAGGCCGACGGTCACTATCGCCTGTCGGGTCAAAAAATATTCATCACCTATGGCGAACATGATCTGGCGGAAAATATCGTGCACTTGGTGCTGGCCCGCACCCCTGATGCCCCGGCGGGGGTCAAAGGCATCTCGCTTTTTATCGTGCCCAAATTTCTGGTCAACGATGACGGGTCGCTCGGGGCGCGCAACGATGTATGGTGCGCCTCGCTTGAGCACAAATTGGGTATTCATGCCAGCCCAACCGCCGTATTGCTGTACGGGACGGGCAAAGGCGAGGTGGGCGAGGGCGCCATCGGCTATCTGGTGGGCGAAGAAAATCGCGGCCTGGAATATATGTTCATCATGATGAACGCTGCGCGTTATGCGGTGGGGGTGCAGGGCATTGCTGTGTCTGAACGGGCCTTGCAGCATGCGCAGGAATATGCGCACGAGCGTGTCCAGAGCCGCGCTCTGGAGGGGTCGGCAGCGTCTGTCGCTATTATCCAGCATCCCGACGTGCAGCGCATGCTGATGACGATGCGGGCGCTGACCGAAGGCGCGCGCGCGCTGGCGTATGTGGCTGCAGCCGCCTGTGACAAGGCCAGGCGCCATGCCGACCCGAAAGTTCGCGAGCAACATCAGGCGGTCTACGAATACCTGGTGCCTATCGTCAAGGGGTTTTCCACTGAAAACTCGGTTGAGGCCGCGTCCCTGGGCATACAGGTGCATGGTGGCATGGGGTTTATTGAAGAAACGGGCGCTGCGCAGTATTACCGCGACGCGCGTATCCTGCCCATTTACGAGGGCACCACTGCCATCCAGGCCAATGATTTTGTGGGGCGCAAAACCTTGCGAGATGGTGGGGCCGTGGCCCGTGCGATGTTGGGTGAAATGCGCACCACGATTGCCGGGCTTGAGGCCGCATCGGCCGTCGCAGGCGCCCATAGCGCCGGCCTGGGTTTGATTGCTCGCCGTCTGGCCGGAGCGGCCGGGGCTTATGAACAGGCAGTTGATTATGTCCTGGCTAACGCCCGCGAATCGTTGCGTGCCGTCTTTCTTGGCAGCGTGCCGTACTTGATGCTATCGGGCATTACGCTGGCCGGCTGGCAGATGGCGCGTGCGGCGCTGGCGTCTGTGCGGCATATCGATGCGGGCAATACCGATGCGTTTTACACCCGTAAGCTCGCCACCAGTGTTTTTTATGCGGCCCATGTATTGCCGCGAGCCCAGTCGCTGGCGGCCAGCGTGCTGGAAGGCCAGGTCGCCGCGCAGTATGCGCAATCTGTGGAGGGTACATAAGGATATTCATAAATGGTATTTCCACCACGCGGCCTTTGCTGCCACAATGATTTTTTACTTTAGAAGAGAGAACTGCCATGACAACCTTGCGTCTGGGCGATACTGCCCCCGATTTTGAACAGGATTCTTCCGTCGGAAAAATCCGTTTCCACGACTATCTGGGTAATAGCTGGGGTGTGTTGTTTTCGCACCCTGCCGACTTTACGCCGGTTTGCACTACTGAATTGGGCTACACCGCCATATTGGCCGGCGAATTTGCCAAACGCAATGTCAAGGTGCTGGCTTTATCGGTTGACGATGCCAAGTCCCATAACGAGTGGATCAAGGACATCAACGATACCCAAAGCACGACGGTGAATTATCCCATTTTGGCCGATTCGGATCGTCGCGTATCGGATCTGTACGATATGATCCATCCCAACGCCAGCACCACGGCCACCGTGCGTTCGGTGTTTATTATCGATCCGGCCAAAAAAGTGCGCCTGACCCTTACCTATCCAGCCAGCACAGGCCGCAATTTCAATGAGATTTTGCGGGTTATCGACTCCCTGCAGCTCACCGATAGCCATAGCGTGGCCACCCCGGTAAATTGGGAAGATGGCGACGACGTGATTATTTCGCCGGCCATTAAAGACGAAGCCGTGCTGAAAGCCAAGTTCCCCAAAGGCTACAAAGTAGTGCGCCCTTACTTGCGGATTACGCCTCAGCCCAATAAATAATTGGGTTTTGGTGTGTGGCGGCACCCCTTGTGGGTGCCATTGTTTCGGGTAGCGGCACCCCTCGTTGGTGCCATTATTTTGTGTAGCAGCAAAATAACGCTTGCCAACACTACTGTTTTTTTGTACAGTTTGTTTTACGCAATAGCTGTATTTAAAAACAGTAGTTAATTACCCGTGAGGCACACATGAATACTCACCACGCTCAAAGCGTTCCCGCCAAATGGCCCTTTCCGCCGGGCAAAGGCAGTAAAACTCCCAAACTGACCGTGGGCTCCATGGTCGCCGATGTCTGTCTGGTGCTGGTGTGGGGGGCCATGATTCCGGGCATGATGTGGCTCGGCGTCGCTGTGGGGTTCTAATTCCGTTTCTCAATCAATCGTGCACGTTGTCGGCTTCGCTTGCCGTACAACAGGTACTGTCTGCGCTTCGCCGCCTAGTTCACAATTGATTTAGAAATGGAATAAGGCAGGTTGGCATGGGTATCGGGCTCGCGGGGTAGTCAAGCCGAAGTCGTTCCCGAACAGTCCTGTTTAGGTGTAGAATATTGGGTTTTGCAAACATCATCCTCTGGCGGCGGAAAAAATTTACCTCGTATTTGTTCAGTGCTGTGGTTAGTACTGGTAAATACGCAAATGCTGCATACAGATCCGACCGATCATGATGACACCCGGAGTTCACTATGAACCTACTCGCTATCCTTGAACAAGAAGAAATCCAGCGCCTCACCGGCGGTCAACCCAAACCTGAATTCGCCCCTGGCGATACGGTTGTGGTCAATGTAAACGTGGTCGAAGGCGCGCGCAAACGCGTCCAGGCTTACGAAGGCGTTGTAATTGCCAAGCGTAATCGCGGCCTGAATTCAGCCTTTACTGTGCGTAAGATATCCTCTGGCGAGGCTGTCGAGCGTACATTCCAGCTGTATTCAACGCAAATTGCCAGTATCGAAGTCAAACGTCGTGGCGACGTGCGCCGTGCTAAACTTTATTACTTGCGTAGCCGTTCGGGCAAAGCCGCTCGTATCAAGGAAAAGCTGGTTCGTAATTCGGCTAAAAAGGCAGCTGCTGAATAATCAGCCTGCATCCCGGTACTAAGCCGTGAAGGCGCCCGAGTGGCGCCTTTGTTTTATGGATTTCATGTCGCATCGCATTTATGTACCTCGACGACAAGGCGTAGCCCGCCGACCGGGTTTTGACCCCCAGACTCAGCCTGTGGTGCAAAGCTCTCAGGTATTGCTGACGCTCTTGCCCTCCACCCTCCAGCTTGATTTTATATGCTCTGCGTTTGGTCGCTCTGTTGATTGGCAGGTCGAGCCCATATTTGCCGATTCGTTTCGATCCGATTTTTCCGACTGCAAAGATATTATCCGGGCGGCTGTGCTTATTCCGTTGGTGCAGCGTCCCGACGGCGTCCACGTTATTTTTACCCGGCGCGCCTCGCATCTGCATGATCACGCAGGGCAAATCAGCTTTCCTGGCGGCCGCATCGAGCAGTTTGATCGCGATGCCGTCGCTGCGGCCGTACGTGAAACACAGGAAGAAATCGGGATCGAGCCTCAATATCTTAAATTGATAGGTACGCAGCCGGGGTATCTGACCTCCACGCGCTTTACCATGTTGCCGGTTATTGGCCAGGTTTTGCCGGGGTTTTCAATTTACCCTGACAGCACGGAGGTCGCCGAGGTATTCGAAGTGCCGTTGTCGGTGCTGATGGACCCGACCGGGCATGTGATGCATCGGGCGCATTTGCCTGGGGGCGGCCATCGCTTGTATTTTTCTATTCCCTGGGGGCCTTACTTCATCTGGGGGGCGACCGCTGCGCTGATACGCAATTTCTATCACTTTCTGGCGGCGGCCCAGAATACGCCGGATGGTTCTTGAGCCGTTTCAATAACTGTTTTTAGTTTCGTTTTCGGCCAAAATACGTTTGTACAAGGCATGCCGCTCCGGGGTAATGTCCCCGTGTTCCAGAGCGGCCAGTACGCCGCAGCCTGGCTCGTGACGGTGCGTGCAGTTATAGAACCGGCAGTAGGCTATGCCCGCGGTGAATTCCGGAAAGCCTTGTTCTATTTCGTGTTTGCTCAGGTGGTACAGGCCGAAGGTCTGGAACCCTGGAGAATCGATCAATGAGCCGTCTCGTTCGGGCAGGCGATACAAACGGGTGCTGGTGGTGGTGTGCTTGCCTGTGCCCAGCGCCACGGAATGTTCCTGGGTGTTGGCCCGAGCATCGGGAATCAGAATGTTCAACAGCGTTGATTTGCCCATGCCGCTTTGTCCCAGCAGCAGATTCGTGCGGCCCTCGATTTCGGGCAATAGCTGACCGCGCACATGCGCGGGATCCTGCGCGCTTAGCTCGATGATGCGCACGCTCAATTTGCGCAAGGAGGCCAGTCGCTGCCTGGCAAGCGCTAGGCCGCTTGCCAGGTCGATCTTGTTCAGGATGATCAGCGGCTCAATGTTGGCGCTGCGCGCGGCGACCAGAGCGCGCCCGGTAATGTTATCGGAGAAGGCTGGCTCGACGGCAACCACCAGCAACAATTGGTCTACATTGGCTGCGAACTGTTTGGTGCGCATATCGTCGGATCGGTACAGCAGGTTGCTGCGCTCCTCAATTTTTTCTATCGCGCCTTCGTGTTCGCCTTCGGGGGTGATCTGTACAAAGTCGCCGACCGCGGCGCCGGCCTTTTTGCCACGTGGAAAGCATTTGCGTACGCTGCCGTCGGCCAATTCTACGGTGTAATGGCGCCCGTGTGCGGCAACGATGCGTCCTTGCAAGCGGGTTGCGCTAACCATGTTTCAGGTGCTGGATGCGCAGCACCGCCGATGGGTGGCTGTCGTAAAATGCCGAATGCAGAGGGTCCGGAGTCAGGGTGGCGGCATTGTCGTCGTAGAGTTTGACCAAGGCGGCAATCAAAGGCTGGGCCGTGCATTGCCCGACGGCATACTGGTCGGCCTGGAATTCGTCGTGCCGTGATAACCAACTGGCCAGAGGCGTCGCCCAGAAAGTGAAGGTGGGCGTAACCAGGAAAAACAGAATCAGCGCCAGCGCGTCGTTGGCTCGCCCCAGTTGCGGCAATGCGCCCAGCCCTGTATAGAACCAGACTCGCCCCGATAGCCAGTGCAGCAACAGGAAAAATGCCAGGGCTAGCGCGAAGCTGACAAACATTCGCTTGATAATATGCTTGTGTTTGAAATGCCCCAGTTCGTGAGCCAGCACGGCCTCCACCTCGTCTACATTCAGGCGCGATAACAAGGTATCAAAAAACACAATGCGGCGGCTTTTGCCGAAGCCCGTAAAGTAGGCGTTGCCATGTGCCGAGCGTCGTGAGCCATCCATTACGAACAGGCCGCGCAGGGCGAAACCGCAGCGTTTGGCCAGCGCCTGGATGCGCGTGGCGAGTTCAGGATTGTCCAGTGGGACGAATTTATTGAATAAGGGCGCAATCAACGTGGGAAACAGCCCCAAAATCAGTACATTGAAAATCACCCAGATACCCCACGCCCACCATCCCCACCAGGCACCTGTGTTGGCCATGACCCACAGCACGAGCACGCACAGGGGCAGCCCGAAAAGCAGCCCCAGCAGCAGGCCTTTGACGCTATCGATGATGAACAGGCGGGGCGTTACGCGGTTAAAACCGAATTTCGCTTCAAGTTTGAACTTGCGCCAGATGGAGAACGGCAAGCCCAGCAGGCCAATCAGCCCCAGCACGCAACCCACCAGCGCCAACTGGCGCAGCATTTCACTGTCGATGGCGCGGGTAAGCGCCACGTCCAGAAACTGCAGGCCGCCCAACAATGTCAGGGCGACGAGTATGGCCGCGTCCACGACGCGTTCGATCATCCCGAATTGTGTTTTCGCTACCGTATAGTCGGCGGCGCGCTGGTGGCTGGCCAGACCGATGCGGTCGGAAAATTCGGCAGGAACCTGCGCGCGGTGCGCCGTGACGTGCCTGACCTGGCGCGTCGCCAGCCACAGACGCAGCGCAATATCGGTCAACAGAAAGGCAACAAACAGCAAGGTGAACATAGGGGAAGAGTGACCGTGTGCGAAAATGACTTTTTTGAGGATGAATTATATGGCGGTTAATGATCAGCGTTTGGTTTGGCTTGACATGGAAATGACAGGGCTGGATCCCGAGAAGGAACGCATTATTGAAGTGGCCATCGTCGTGACCGAGCCCGATTTGACGCTGGTCGCCCAAGCCCCGGTACTGGTTATACACCAGAACGACGCCTTGTTAGACGCCATGGATAAATGGAATCAGTCTACACACGGGAAAAGCGGCCTGATTGCCAAGGTTAAAGCCTCCACACTGACTGAAGCCGAGGCCGAAGACCAGTTGTTGGCTTTCCTTGCCCAGCACGTGCCTTCGGGCAAATCGCCTTTATGCGGCAATACGATAAGCCAGGATCGTCGCTTCATGGTCAAGTATATGCCGCGGCTGGAGGCCTATTTCCATTATCGTAACCTGGACGTCAGTACGCTTAAAGAATTGTCCCTGCGCTGGAAGCCCGAAGTCTATAAAAGCTTTGTCAAGAAAAGCCGCCACGAAGCGCTGGCCGACATCTATGAATCCATTGACGAGCTGAAGCATTACCGCGAGCATTTCATCAAGCTGTAGAGAGCGTGCCGTCGGGTTGTAGCGCCATTCCTGTAGCAATACCCCTGTAGCGCCACCCGTAGCGCCACCCCTTGTGGGTGGCATTTTTGTAAATTTCCCGGCTGTAGGTTATAGCGCCGATGGCAGCCACAAGGGCTGCCGCTACAGATGTATTTCATCTCAAGGTTTGGCCTAATATGATACAGAATTCATATTGACATTGATATTTTTGTAATAGATAATACCAGTTGGATTACTCTAACTACAGATCGTGACAGGAGGCCGCCATGTATGCGCAGCTCGTTGAAACTGGGGTAAAAAGCGTCCGTTCCGTCGACCAGCTTAATGGTCCTGAAAAGGCGTTTCAGCAGCGCATTGACGAAGGTATCCGGATCGAAGCCAAAGACTGGATGCCCGAGGCCTATCGCAAAACTCTGGTGCGCCAGATTTCGCAGCATGCTCATTCGGAAATTGTCGGCATGCTGCCTGAAGGCAATTGGATCACGCGTGCACCCAGCCTCAAGCGCAAGGCCATTTTGCTCGCCAAGGTCCAAGACGAGGCCGGTCATGGCTTGTATCTGTATAGCGCTGCCGAAACGCTCGGCGTGTCGCGCGACGAACTGGTCGACGATCTGCACACGGGCCGCGCCAAGTATTCCAGCATCTTCAATTACCCCACGCTAACCTGGGCCGATATCGGCATGATAGGTTGGCTGGTCGACGGCTCGGCCATCATTAATCAAATTCCGCTTTGTCGTTGCTCGTACGGCCCGTATGCGCGGGCCATGGTGCGTGTCTGCAAGGAAGAGTCTTTTCACCAGCGTCAGGGTTACGACTTGCTGATCCAAATGTGCCGGCATGGCACTGGCGCGCAAAAGGACATGGCGCAAGAGGCCTTCAATCGCTGGTGGTGGCCGGCGCTGATGATGTTCGGCCCGTCGGACGCCGAATCCCCCAATAGTGCGCAGTCCATGCAGTGGCGCATCAAGCTGTTTTCGAACGACGATCTGCGCCAGAAGATGGTCGATCAGACGGTTCCTCAGGCCGAGTATCTGGGCTTGAAGGTGCCTGACCCCGATCTTGCATGGAATGAGGAGCGCGGCCATTATGATTTCGGTGAAATCGATTGGTCGGAGTTTTATGCCGTCATCAAGGGGCATGGGCCTTGCAACCGCGAGCGCCTCCAGGCGCGGGTAGACGCGCATGAACAGGGTGCATGGGTTCGTGCCGCGCTATCGGCCTACGCCGATAAACACGAGACACGAAATTAAGGAATGCACATGAGCCAGAGCACGTGGCCTCTTTGGGAGGTTTTCATACGCAGCCAGCATGGCCTGGCGCATAAGCATGTGGGCAGCTTGCATGCGCCCGATGCCGAAATGGCCATGAATAATGCGCGCGACGTCTATACCCGCCGCAATGAGGGCTTGAGCATCTGGGTCGTCAAGGCGGCCGATATCGTGGCAAGCAGCCCCGCTGACAAATCGCCCATGTTCGATCCGGCCAATAGCAAGGTCTATCGCCATCCGACCTTCTTTCCTATGCCCGAAGAAATCAAGCACATGTAATTTCATTTCCAAACTGGAAATGGAGTCATCCGGAGTTTGCATGAATCAATCGTTATTCCAGTATCTGCTGCGGATGGGCGACACCACTCTTGTGTTGTCGCAACGCTTGTCCGAATGCTGCGGCCATGGTCCGGCATTGGAAGAAGATTTAGCCCTGACCAATGTGTCGCTCGACCTCTTGGGGCAGGCGCGTTTGTGGCTGACGCTGGCCGGCGAAGTGGAGAATCAGGGGCGCGATGAAGATCAGTTGGCTTATTTACGCGACGCGCCCGACTACCGCAATTATCTGCTGGTGGAGCATCCCAATGGTCATTACGGCGATACCATTGCGCGTCAGTTTTTCTTCGATGTCTGGCATTATTTCTTATTGCAAGCCTTGTGTGCCTCATCTGATGAGAGGGTGGCGGCGATTGCCGAAAAATCGTTCAAAGAGGTCACCTATCATGTACGCCGTTCTTCCGACCTGATGGTGCGCCTGGGTGACGGCACGCCCGAGAGCCATGCAAAGATGCAGGCGTCGGTGCAAACCTTATGGCCCTATGTGGGTGAACTTTTTGCCGATGATGAAATCACGTCTGATCTGGCCGGGCGCAAGGTGATTGTTTCGCATGCGACGTTATGGCCGGATTGGCTTGCCCAGGTCGGCCAGGTGCTCAATGAGGCCACTCTGGTGCTCCCAGATCCAGATGACGCCAACCATCCGGCCTTTCGTGGCGGCACGGTGGGGCGCCATACCGAAGCGTTGGGGTTTGTCCTGGCACAGATGCAGCATTTGCAGCGAACGTACCCAGGAGCATCGTGGTGAACGCAGACGTGGCTACCGACTCTGTTTCGGTGCAACAGGTAATGCAGTGGCTGGCCCTTGTGCCCGACCCGGAAATCCCTGTCTTGTCGGTGGTGGATCTGGGCATAATCCGCGAGGTGTCCTGGGACGGCGCCACATGCGTGGTGACCATTACGCCCACCTACTCGGGCTGTCCTGCCATGCAGGAAATTTCCGCTCATGTTGTGGATACGCTCAGGCAAAAAGGCCTGGCCAGCGTTCGCATCCAGACACGTTTGTCGCCCGCCTGGACGACCGACTGGCTGACGCCTGCGGGTCACGCTGCGCTAAAGAGATATGGCATTGCTCCGCCCAAAGAGAAGGCCATCGATATTTCAGGGCTTGCGCGCGGTGTGCATCGCGCGCCGGTCCAATGCCCGCGTTGCGGTTCCGACGCCACGCGCCTTGTCAGCCAGTTCGGTTCGACCTCGTGCAAGGCCTTGTATCGCTGTAGTCATTGTGGCGAGCCCTTTGATTACTTTAAGGCACATTAGCGTATGGTTCAGTTCTATCCTTTGATGGTCACTTCGGTGGCGAAGAATACGCGCGACGCGGTGGTGGTCACGTTCGATGTGCCAGCCGCACTCGATGAAAAATTTGTATTTCGTCCAGGCCAGTACCTGACTCTGCGTGCCGATGTTGATGGCGAAGAGCTGCGCCGCTCTTATTCGATTTGCGCAGCGCCTCACGACCGCCAGTTGCGGGTCGCCATCAAGCGCATGGATGATGGTTCGTTTTCCACTTGGGCCAATACGCACCTGGCACCAGGCGTCATGCTAGACGTGATGCCGCCCGACGGCCACTTTACGGTTGATTTTTCGGCCGAGCATCGCCGCGAGTATGTTGCGTTTGCCGTAGGCAGCGGCATTACGCCCATCTTGTCGCTGGTGAAAACGGCGCTGCGCACCGAGCCCAAGAGCCGTTTTACGCTTTTCTTCGGCAACCGTTCCTCGTCTTCGGTCCTGTTTCGTGAAGAAATCGAAGATCTCAAGAATAGCTATATGGAGCGGTTTTCCCTGGTGTATGTCATGAGCCGGGAAGTTCAGGATATCGACTTGTTCAATGGGCGGCTCGATGGCGACAAGGCCAGGCAGCTTTTGTCCCGGTGGCTGGATCCGGGCCTGATCGATCTGGCCTTTGTCTGTGGCCCGCAGGATATGATTGAATCGGTCATACAGGCCTTGCAGGACAAGGGTTTGGAGCGCGCGCAGATCAAGTTCGAGCTGTTTGGTTCGCCCAAAGGGCCACGGGCCTTGCGCATCGGGCACGAAGCGCGGCATGCGCCAGGCCTGCAACGTTGCGAGCTTACGGTGATTCAGGACGGTGTTACCCGTAGCCTGACCATCGAAAAAAATAAAGACAGTGTGCTGGATTCGGCCCTGGCCCAGGGCATAGAATTGCCGTATTCCTGCAAAGGTGGGGTGTGTTCCAGTTGCCGCTGCAAAGTCGTTGAAGGCGAAGTCGATATGGATGCCAATTTTGCGCTCGAAGACTACGAGGTGGCGCGCGGCTTTGTGTTGTGTTGCCAGAGTTTCCCGGTTACAGATCGCTTGGTGATTGATTTCGATCAGGAAACCTAAATTATTTATTTACAGGAGTGAGCAACTGTGTCCACTGATTTTTTCAGCACCCACCAGGCCATGTTGGAGCAGGCCGTGGCCGCTGCGGCCACGCGCGGTTACTGGAGCCCATTTTCCGAGTCGCCCAGCCCCCGCGCTTACGGTGAAACTGCCAATGAAGACGGGCGAGCAGCGTTCGAAGCCTATAGGGGCCACGACTTTCCGCTAACGCTGGCGGGCGCCGCCGGCCGTGTGGGAGCCGAGGCTTCGCCGTTTGGTTTCGAACTGGACATACGGTATCCGCAGGTTTCCGCCAAAGCCCTTATCGCCCAGTCGCAGCAAGCGCTTGAGTCGTGGCGCGATGCCGGGCCACGTGCATGGGTGGGCGTCGCGCTGGAAATTTTAAAGCGCCTCAATCAGCACAGCTTTGAAATGGCTTATGCGGTTCAGCATACGACGGGTCAGGGTTTCATGATGGCCTTCCAGGCCGGCGGCCCGCATGCGCAGGATCGCGGCGTTGAGGCGGTGGCCTATGCCTGGCAAGAAATGGCGCGCATCCCTGGCCTGGTTTCCTGGGAGAAGCCGCAAGGCAAGCAGGACCCGATCCGCATGCAAAAACAGTTTACGGTGGTGCCGCGCGGCGTTGGCCTGGTCATAGGTTGTTCAACTTTCCCTACCTGGAATGGCTATCCGGGGCTGTTCGCCAGCTTGGCTACTGGCAATACCGTAATAGTAAAGCCGCACCCGGCGGCGATTCTGCCATTGGCCATTACCGTAAAAATCGCCCGCGAAGTGTTGCTTGAAGCCGGCTTTGACGCCAATGTCGTGTTGCTGGCTGCCCATGAAGCGGGCGATGATACAGCGCAGGCTTTGGCGCTCGACCCGGCGGTCAAGCTGATCGATTTCACGGGCAGCACCGCCAATGGCAACTGGCTGGAGTCCCACGCGCGTCAGGCTCAGGTCTATACCGAAAAGGCGGGCGTCAATCAGGTCATTATCGATTCCGTTGATGATTTTAAAAGCGTGGCTCGCAATCTGGCTTTTTCCTTTGCCTTATATTCTGGGCAAATGTGCACAGCGCCGCAAAATATTTATGTCCCGCGCGCCGGTATCGATACCGCCAACGGCCACATGAGCTTTGATGATATAGCCCAAGGGCTGGCGGCGGCGGTGGAAAAGCTGACCGCAGACCCGGCCAAGGCCGTTGAAATTACTGGCGCGCTGCAGAATGCAGCAACGCTGCGCCGCATTGATGAAGCCAGGGCGCTGGGCCTGCGGGTTTTGTGCGACAGCCGTCGGCTTGCGCATCCCCAGTTTGAAGGGGCTATGGTGCAAACGCCTTTGCTGCTTGTGGCCGATGCGGGCAACCCGCATATCGCGCGCGAATGGTTTGGCCCCATTGTTTTTGTAGTGGCCACCGACTCGACCATCGACAGCATCGAACGGGCGCGCGAGTCGGTCGCCGCCCATGGCGCCTTGACGCTGTCGGGCTACACCACTGACAGCGCAATGGCCAAGCAGATGCAGAGGGCGGCCGAACGGGCGGGAGTATCCTTGTCGTTGAATCTGACGGGGGCGGTTTTTGTAAACCAGACAGCCGCATTCAGCGATTTTCACGGCACAGGTGCCAATCCGGCGGCCAACTCCGTGCTGTCCGATTCCGCCTACGTGGCTAACCGGTTTCGTGTCGTGCAAACGCGCTGGCACGCCTGACGAGGACACTCCATGACTGACGAGAGCATTCAATTTGAACTTGAACGCGGCATTGCCCGGATCACGCTTAATCGACCCGACAAGCTCAACAGCTTTACCGAGGCCATGCACGGCGCTCTGGCCGAGGCGCTTGCGCAGGTTGAGGCGAGCGACGCGCGTGTGCTGGTGCTGACCGGCCGTGGCCGCGGTTTTTGCGCCGGCCAGGACTTGTCCGAGCGCCAGATGGCGGCGGGGGCCGTTGATCTTGGTGATACCCTAGAAAGACTTTATGCGCCTTTGGTGCGGCGCTTGCGCGCTTTGCCCATGCCGGTGGTGGTGGGGGTCAACGGCGTGGCCGCTGGCGCCGGCGCCAACCTCGCGTTGGCGGGCGATATTGTGATTGCCAAACAGTCGGCCAGTTTTATTCAGCCTTTTTGCCGTCTCGGTTTGCTGCCCGATACCGGCGGAACCTATGTCTTGCCGCGCCTGGTGGGGCAAGCTCGCGCCATGGGCCTGGCCTTGCTGGGCGACACGCTTGGCGCGGAACAGGCCGCGCAATGGGGTCTGATATGGCAGTGCGTGCCCGACGACGCGTTTGACGCACGCCTGATCGAATTGGCCGAGCATTTTGCAACGGCGCCGACCAAAGGGCTGGCGTTTACCAAGCGCGCCATGAACGAGAGCCTGGGCCATACGCTGGATGAGCAACTGGACCTGGAGCGCGACCTGATGCGCGAGCTTGGCCGCAGCGACGATTACGCCGAAGGGGTCTCGGCCTTTCTGGCTAAACGCCAGCCGTCATTCAAGGGGAAATAATGAATTCAGCTCAATCGGGTGTAGCGTTGGAATCTCTTCGCCTTCCCGAAGACCCACAGGCGCTGGCCGAATTGTCTGCCAGGCTTATGTACGATAACGACCCAGCCACCCAGGGCCTGGGCATCAGCCTGATCGAAGTGACGCCGGGTTGCGCGCGCATGCAAATGACGGTGCGCCCGGATATGTTGAACGGCCATCGAACCTGTCATGGTGGATTTATCTTTACCCTGGCTGACAGCACTTTTGCGTTTGCCTGCAATTCGCGCAATCAGGCTACGGTGGCCTCGGGCTGCACCATTGATTTCCTGGCACCCGGGTTGCTGGGCGATGTGTTGACGGCCGATGCGTCGGAGGCGTCGCTGGCCGGCCGCACCGGTGTCTACGATATTCTGGTGACCAATCAGGATGGCAAACGCATTGCCTTGTTTCGTGGCCGTTCATATCGTATCAAGGGAACGGTTGTGGAAGAAGCGATGCGTGCCAATTTTGAAGTTGTCGCGGGAGATGGAAATGTCTGAATTGAAATCAAGCAATATGGGTCGCGATGCGATCGAACACGCTAGTCAGGATGAGCTGCGCAGCGTGCAGCTGGAACGCTTGAAGTGGTCGCTGAAGCATGCGTACGAGCATGTGCCGCATTATAAAAAGGCGTTCGATGCCGCGGGCGTTCATCCCGGCGATGTTAATCAGCTATCGGACATCACACGCTTTCCGTTTACGAGCAAACAGGATTTGCGTGACAACTATCCCTTCAAGATGTTTGCCGTGCCGCGCGAACAGGTCGTGCGCATTCATGCGTCGAGCGGCACGACCGGCAAGCCCACGGTCGTAGGCTATACGATGAACGATATCAACCATTGGTCCGATCTGGTGGCGCGCTCGATCTGGGCTGCGGGCGGCCGGCCGGGCGATACGGTGCAGGTATCCTATGGCTATGGCTTGTTTACGGGCGGCCTGGGCGCTCACTATGGGGCTGAGCGCCTGGGCTGTTCGGTCATTCCAATGTCGGGCGGGCAGACCGAGAAGCAGGTGCAGCTGATCTGCGATTTCGAGCCCAAAATCATTATGGTCACTCCTTCGTACTTCTGTAATATTCTCGAGGAAATGAATCGTCAAGGCGTTGATCCGCATAAAAGCTCGCTGCGTATCGGTATTTTCGGGGCGGAGCCCTGGACGGAGCAGATGCGGCGCGACATTGAAACGCTCAGCGGGATCGACGCCGTGGATATCTACGGTTTGTCCGAGGTCATGGGGCCGGGCGTGGCTATGGAATGCGTTGAATCCAAGGACGGCCCGGTGGTGTGGGAAGATCATTTCCTGCCTGAAATCATCAATCCCCAGACGGGCGAGCCTGTGGCCGACGGCGAAATCGGCGAGCTGGTGTTTACCTCGCTGACGCGCGAAGCAATGCCCGTCATTCGTTATCGCACGCACGATCTGACCCGCCTGTTGCCACCCACGTCGCGCAGCATGCGACGCATCGACAAGATTACCGGTCGCAGCGACGATATGCTGATTGTGCGGGGGGTTAATCTGTTCCCGACCCAGGTGGAAGAGCTGGTGCTGAAAGTGCCCGAGCTGGCGGCTCAATATCAGTTGGTGCTGACGCGCAACGGGAATATGGACGAGCTTGAAATCGTGACCGAGCTGCGTTCCGAGCACGATCAGCTGACTTCGGCCGGTCGTGACGCGGTGGGAGCGACGCTCAGGGCTGCCATCAAGACCTACATAGGCATCAGCACGAGGGTGACGGTGCAGGGCGCCGGCCAGATCGAACGCACCCTGACAGGCAAGGCGCGCCGGGTCATCGACAAGCGCGCGAAGGTGTAGGAACCTGTAGCGCCACCCTGTAGCGCTACCCCTTGTGGGTGGCATTCATCCTTTCGCATCAACCCAACCTCGCTCAGATCCTTCTACCCCCGCGTCGTGGCCAGTCAAGGTGGTATGTACAAATACGCGCCCATCGTACATGTAGCTGTAGCAGCAACCCTTGTGGTTGCCATCAATGCTTTGTCGATACCGTCTTGCATGCCGGGCTGGCGCTGCGCAACATTACCGTCAGGTGAGGATGCTCAGCCTGGGGCTGGAAGGCGGCGATGATTCAATTTGCTCTTCTCTGCGAAGAACGATTTACCATGGGCCTCGCGTAAAATGAAGAGCGACTCTACCATCGCGCCACTCGCCTTTGGCCTTGGCAGCGCCGTGGAAAAGTCTCATCGTGCTTCATCCATAAGGAAACGGACACCCCCAACTACCAAATTCAGACTCATCTCCCGATTTGAAACGACTTGCTCGATGGAATAATGGCAGTGACGCCTTCTAGTGTTGATTTTGGCTTTTTGCTGATCCCGCAGTTTTCCATGCTCGCCTTGTCAGGCGTGCTTGAGCCTTTGCGCATGGCGAATCGGTTGGCCGGTCGCGAGTTGTATCGATGGTGCCTGCTCAGTGTTGACGGCGCGCCGGTCGAGGCCAGCAATGGCCTGGCGTTCACACCTACGGCGCACCTTGATGAGGGACAACACTTGGATACCTTGATTGTGGTGGCCAGCATCGACACGGCCAATTACTGTACATCGAAAATTCTTCGTTGGCTTAGAAAGATGGCGGCGCTGGGGGTCAATATCGGTGCGACCTCCACCGCGGCTTTGATGCTGGCCCGGGCGGGGTTGCTTGATGGATACCGCTGCACGATTCATTGGGAGAACCTGGAGAGTTTTCGCGAGGAATTTCCCAAGGTGCAGGCGACCGCCGAATTGTACGAAATCGACGGCAAGCGGCTGACCTGCTCCGGTGGGGCAGCTGGGCTGGACATGATGATGCACCTGATTGCCTTGCGCCACGGTCATGCGCTGGCGGCGGGGGTGGCCGAGCAATGCATACATCCAGAGATTCGCGAATCGCAGTCCAGTCAGCGTTTATCGTTGCGTGGCCGACTTAATATATGTAATGCGCCCTTGTTCAATGCCATCGATTGTATGGAGCGTCATCTGGAAGATACCCTTGACTGCGCACAGATCGCGCGCCAGATCGGGCTTTCAGAGCGCCACATGAGCCGGCTTTTTCATACTCAGCTAGACACCACGCCAGCGCGTTTTTATCTTGGCTTGCGGCTGGATCGCGCGCGCGCCCTGCTTCAGCAAACAGTGATGAACATTCTGGAAGTCGGCATCGCCTGCGGCTTTGCGTCGTCCTCGCACTTCATTCGATGCTATCGCGCCAGGTTCGGCCATACCCCGGCCGTCGAACATGGCCATGGGCGCCAACCCTTGCCCCGACCTTCTCTTAGCGAGCATTAAGCCGGGTTGCTGCCGACTGGCAAATCCAGGCCGGCGAGGCTTGTTCTTGTGCCGACGTATAACCATAACTATTGACTAATCGCCTTGCTTAGCCTGCATTTGGCTTAATTAGATTATAAAAAGTCTATTTTAGAGTATTCGGTGTGGCTTGTTACCCCTAAACTATGCTTCAATGACTTGGCGACAAAGACTAGGCAATCAGGGCTACGGTTCGTTTGTGCGAGATGTTTTGCACTTGCAAAGCAGTTCGTTAACGGCAATGTCCCGAAAAACGAACAGGAGACCTTGCCTTGGAAACATGGCAGTTCATGGTAAACAACATCGACTTGATTGCTTCGAGAACACTCGAGCATATCTCGCTGGTAAGTGTGGCCATCGGTCTGGCGATTATCACCGGCGTGCCTATTGGTATTGCGATTACGCAAAACAAGAAAGCGGCCAGCATCGTGCTGTATATCGGCGCGATCATCATGACTATTCCGTCGATTGCCCTGTTCGGGATGATGATTCCGATCCTGTCGAAGTTCGGCCAAGGTATCGGCTATGTGCCGGCGGTGATTGCGGTATTGTTGTATTCGCAACTGCCCATCATCCGTAATACCTACACAGCCATCAACAATGTTGATCCCGCATTGCGTGAAGCGGCGCGGGGCATGGGCATGACCGCCTTGCAGCGCTTGCGCAAAGTTGAAATCCCGCTGGCGATCCCGGTCATCATGGCGGGTGTACGCAGCGCCGTAGTGCTCAATATAGGCGTTATGGCGATTGCCGCATATATCGGCGCGGGCGGGTTGGGAGTATTCATCAGCCGTGGCATTTCGCAGACCGATCCGCGCCAGTTGATTACCGGAGCCGTTGCGGTCAGCCTGCTGGCCATTGTGGCCGATTATGCCTTGCTCTGGCTGCAGAACCGGCTTATTCCCGCTGGCCTGAAACGCACCTGACCCTTTAACTGGAGATCCGGCGCCATGATCCGCCTTGAGAATTTGACCAAGATTTTTGAAACCCGCGACGGCACGGCTGTGGCGGCCGATCACATCAATATGAACGTCCCGGAAGGCGAAATCTGCATTTTGCTCGGTCCTTCGGGTTGCGGCAAGACCACTACGCTCAAGATGATCAACCGGCTTGTGCCCCCGACCTCGGGCAAGGTTTTTATCGGCAATCAGGACACTAGCAGTTACGACACGATTGCCTTGCGCCGCGGTATTGGCTACGTGATTCAGCAGATCGGCCTGTTCCCAAACATGACGGTCGCGGAAAATATTGGCGTTGTGCCGCACATGCTGGGCTGGGATCGCCGACGTATTAAGCAGCGTGTCGAAGAACTGCTGGAAATGGTCACGCTGGATCCTGCGGTATTCATGACGCGTTTTCCCAAGGAGCTATCCGGCGGCCAGCAGCAGCGCATTGGCGTGGCACGCGCCTTGGCCGCAGACCCGCCGGTTTTGCTGATGGATGAACCGTTTGGCGCAATAGATCCGATTAATCGCGCGATCATTCAGGACGAGTTCCTGAAAATGCAGCAAAAGTTGGGCAAGACCATTCTATTTGTCAGCCACGATATCGATGAGGCGGTCAAGATGGGCGACAAGGTTGCCATTTTCAATGCCGGCAAGCTTGAACAGTTCGATACGCCCGACAATGTACTGGCTCATCCGGTTAGCGATTTCATTGCCGATTTTGTCGGCCGCGACCGTACGCTCAAACGCCTGCCACTAGCCAGCGTGGCCGATGCGATGGATGCGAATCCGCCGTGCGTGAGCGCGGACGATCCCGTGCAGAAAGCGGCGGGCCTGATGGCTGAGTCCGGCTATGTGGATCTGGCCGTGGTGGACGCGGCCGGCAAGGTTCAGGGTGTCATGTCGGGCGGCCCCGCCGCTGCGCGGCAAGGGGTGTGCCGCGATCATTGTTGCGAGATCAAGGCCAGTGTGACCCGCCTGGACGACTTGCGCACCGTCGTGTCGCTGATGTTTGCCAATGAGCTGACCTGGCTGGCCTGCGTGGACGAACACGGGCGCTACCAGGGGTGCATTACCTTGACAGGTATTACGCGCTTCCTTGGCCAGACCTACCGCGATCTTGAGCGCGAGGAATAAGCCATGGCGTCGCGTTCTTTGAAAATGTCGACAATCAGCGTGGCCGGGTGGCTGGTTCTGGCGCTGGGCCTGTTCCTGCTGGGATGGTGGATTCAGCGCGCCGGCCTGATTGAAACCTTGCTGAGCTACCAGGACGACATCATCTATTTGACAGGGCAGCACATCGAGCTGACGCTGATCTCGGGCGGCCTGGCGATTGTCACCGGTATTCCGCTGGGCATTATTTTAAGCCGGTCTTTTTTTAAACGTTCGTCCGAAAGCCTGATGCAACTGCTTAATGTCGGCGCTACCATTCCGACACTGGCCGTACTGGCGCTGTCGATGAGCTTTCTTGGCATTGGCGCATTGCCGGCGATTTTCGCCTTGTGGGTGGCCTCGTTGCTCTACATCGTTCGCAACACCTATTCAGGGCTGATTTCGGTGCCGTCGCACCTGGTCGAAGCCGCGCGCGGCGTGGGCATGACTGCTAGGCAAGTACTCTGGCGGGTCGAATTGCCCAACGCGCTTTTTGTCATTTTTGCGGGTGTGCGTACCGCGCTGACGATTAATGTAGGCACGGTGCCACTGGCGTTTCTGATTGGCGGCGGAGGTCTGGGGCAGCTGATTTTTACCGGCATTGATCTGAATGAACCGGGCATGATGCTGGCCGGTGCGATTCCGACAGCTTTGCTGGCGGTGATTGTTGATGCTTTGATGGGCGGGGCGGCTTTTTTGCTGATCCCTCGCGGTGTTAATCCGCTGCGTTAAGCCATTTCTTGTACATAAACCAATGGAGATAACCACCATGAAAATGCTTAATCTGATGCGTGCCGTCGCAGTGTCCGTGGCCGGGCTTGCCTCGGTCGCCGCCATTGCGGCTGATAATACGATTGTTGTCGGTGGGAAGAATTTTACTGAACAGCAGATCATGGCCGAAATGACCACCCAGCTGCTTCAGGCCAAGGGCTTCAAGGTCGATACGCGGGCCGGCATGGGCAGCGCCGTGCTGCGCCAGGCGCAAGAAAACGGCCAGGTCGATGTGTACTGGGAATATACCGGCACATCCTTGATTACCTACAACAAAATCAAAGAACGCATGTCGCCCGAAAAAACCTACGAGAAGGTCAAGACACTGGACGCGAAGAGGGGGCTGGTGTGGCTCAATGCGTCCAGGGCGAATAATACGTATGCTCTGGTCATGCGCGAGCAAGAGGCCGCAGCCAAGCATATCAAGACCTTGAGCGATCTGGCCAAGGCCGAGAATGCGGGGGCGAAGCTGACCTTTGCTACGAACGCCGAATTCGCTGCGCGCGCCGATGGCATGAAGCCGCTAGAGAAAGCCTATGGTTTCCAGTTCGGGCGCGCTAATGTGAAGCACATGGATTCGGGTCTGACGTACCAGGCGCTGCGCGACAAACAGGTTGATGTGGCCTTGGCGTTTGCGACCGACGGCCGTATCCCCGCGTTCCATTTTGTCGTGCTGACCGACAACAAGCATTTCTTTCCCGCTTATGCACTGACTCCTGTTGTGCGCAAAGATACGCTTAAAGCGCACCCCAAGCTGGCTGGCATTTTGAACGGCCTGTCCGCCAAGCTGACCGACAAAGTGATGGCGCACCTGAATGCCAGTGTCGATGTCGACAAGAAATCGATTCGGGACGTAGCGGCCGGTTTCTTGAAGAAATCCGGTCTTATCTGATCAAGTGACGAGCCGGCCGCCATGGCGGCGCGGGCCCGTCGATGGAGCACATGTAATGCCGATCGAGTCTCGCATAAAAGTTGCGGTGGCGCAGATGGATTGCCAGCTTGGTAATTTGAAACATAATCTTGAAATACATCTTGAGCTTATCGAACAGGCTCGTAGTGACGGGGTGGGTTTGCTGATGTTCCCCGAGTTGTCGCTGACCGGCTATCGCCTGGGCGATCGAACGCCAGACCTGGCCCTGCACCGAGAGGATCCGCTGATCCTGCGACTGGCAGCGGCGGCTCAGGGCATCGATGTGCTGTTCGGTTTTGTCGAAGAAGGCGCTGCAGCCCAGATATACAACGCCATGGCGGTCGTGCGCGACGGTCGCCTGACTTATGTACATCGAAAGGTGAATTTACCCACCTACGGCCAGATGGACGAAGGCAAGCTATTTGCCGGCGGCCGTTACATCGAGACCTTTCCGGTAACCGGGCCGTGGTACGGGGGCGTGCTGATTTGCGCCGATTTGTGGAATCCGGCGCTGGTGCACCTGGCCATGCTGCACGGTGCGTCACTATTGCTGGCACCGGTCAACTCGGCGCTGGGCGCGGTCGGAGGACAGTTTTCCAACCCCGATGGATGGAAACTGGTATTGAGCTTTTACGCGATGATGTATGGCTTGCCCGTATTGATGGCCAATCGCTATGGGCAAGAGGGCGATGCTTTCTTTTGGGGCGGTTCGCAAATTCTGGACCCCTACGGCAAGGTACTGGCCGTTGCTCCCGAAGGGTATGTTGGCCTGGTGGCAGCCGAGCTGAGCTACGCCGATGTGCGCCACGCGCGCTTTCAGCTGCCCACAGTGCGCGATAGCAACCTTCATCTGGTACAGCGGGAAATCCACCGTCTCGCCGACCGGATCGGTATGCCGAATATCTAGAGAACCCCATGAACGACTTTATATTGAACACCGAGGATCGCGAGTTCCGGGCTGAGGTCAGGGCGTTCTTGCAGCGCGAATTGGCGCCGCGCGCGGCGGCTATCGAAAACAACGAGGATTGGACTGCGGTCAAAGCCGTTGTGCGTGCGCTGGGCGATGCAGGCTACCTGACCTTGATGTTTCCCGATCTGTACAGGGGAGCATTGAAATCGCCTGGCCTGACCCATGCCACGATTCTCTCTGAAGAGGCGGCGCGCATCAATTACGCTTTCGAAACCACCATTGCCACCGCCTTGTCTTGCGCTTATCCGCTGCACCGCTATGCGCAGCCTGCTGTGCGCGATCGCTACCTGGCGGGTATAGTCGAAGGCGCTCAGGTCGGTGCAATTTGTGTGACCGAGCCCACCGTTGGTTCGGACAGCGCCGGCATGCAGACCACGATCGAGTTTGACGAGGCCAGCGACGAGTGGGTGATCAACGGCTTGAAGCGTTTTATTTCAAATGCGTCCGTCGCCGATACCTATATTGTCTATGGCATCAGCAATAGCGCCGCAGCACCGCAAAAAGGCATGAGCGCCGTGGTGGTGCCCGATGCGACACCTGGCATTAGCTTTCCGCGCACCTATACATTCATGGGCCGGCGCGGCTGCATAGTGGGCGAGGTCGCTTTCGAGAATTGCCGCGTACCGGCCGATCACTTGCTAGGCCGGCGTGATGAGGGTTTTCGCATCATGCTGGGCATGTTCAATTTCGAGCGCGTGATCCTGGGGGGATCCGGGCTGGGTGTGGCCCGATCGGCCTTTGAGATTGCGTGTCGGCATTGCCAGCAGCGGCTCAGTTTCGGACAGATGCTGGGTAGCAAGCAGCAGATCTGGGGCCGGATCGCCGACATGAGCTGCCGCATCGATGCCGCCGAGCTGTTGACATACCGCGCGGCCAAGTTGTATGACGCAGGCGGATTGACTCCTAAAGAGCTCATGAAACCGGCTTCCATGGCCAAGCTGGCATCGACCGAGACGGCGAATTTCTGCGCCGACGCGACGGTTCAAATTCTGGGGGGAGAGGGGCTGACCAAGCAGTACGGTCGTGCCGAGCAAATCTTTCGCGACGCGCGGGCGCTGCCGATTGTGGGCGGAACCTCGGAGATGGTTAGATACCTGATTGCCAGCGTTGACCTCCCCGACATCAAACTAAACCTTTAACCGCAACAACTTCATGAATATTGCATCACTATTGAATCGGTCGGTGGATCGCTACCCCGATGCCATTGCTCTGGTCTTTGACCAGCGGCGCTGGTCGTACGCCCAATGGAATATACGCATCAACCGGGTCGCGGAAGCGCTGGTCGATTTGGGCGTACGCCCATTCGATCGGGTCGCCTTGTATTTGAGCACTGGCGAAGCATCGGTGACTGTTTATTTCGCCTGCCAGAAAATCGGCGCTGTCGTTGTACCCATGAATTTCAGGTTGGCTGCAGGCGAAGTCGCACACATTTTGCAAGATTCCGGCGCCAGATTGTTGGTGTACAGCCATGCGCTTGCCCGCCAGGCCGTCCAGGCGCAACAGCAGGTCAACGGCGTTCACGATTGCATCGTCGTTGCTGATGAGGGCGAAGCGTTGGCCGAAGGGCATTATCGTTATGAGATGCTGGCCGAGCAAGGTGGCGGGCAACACGAACCGGATTACTGTGCGGCTCCCGGCGATTTATCTGCCCTGGTGTACACATCAGGCACGACCGGGCGCGCCAAAGGGGTGATGCACACTCACGCCAACGATTTGGCTATCGCCACGAATTGCACAATGGAATACAGTCTAGCCGCGACGGATCGGGCGCTGCATATTGCACCGCTCTATCATGTAGGCGGCTTTCAGGCATTTTTTTTGCCGCACGTCATGGTGGGTGGTCTCAATGTGATTGAGCCCAGGTATCGCGCCTTGAGCACGCTTGAAAGAATCCAGTCCGAGCGCATCACCACACTGTTTGCCGTACCTACTCAAATTCAGGAGATGTTGTTTCATCCGGACTTCAAACGCTACGATGTTTCTTCGCTACGCATGATTACGACGGGTGGCTCCGCGATGTCGTCGACCACCATGCGGCATGTATTGACCGATTTCTGTCCCGGTCTGTTTAATGGTTACGGCATGACCGAGGCCAGTCTGACGCTGTTGCTGCATCCGCGCGATGCCTTGGCCAGGCTGGGTTCCTGCGGCAAGCCGACGCTGATGTCTGAGGCCCGGGTGGTGATCAATGACGCGGGCCGGGACGTGCGGCCCGACGAGATGGCCGCCGCCGACGAGATTGGCCAGTTAATCGTGCATGGGCCCCAGGTGATGGCGGGTTATTGGAATAATCCGGGCGAAACCAAGAAAAGGCTCAAGCACGGTTGGCTATACACGGGCGATCTATTCAGTCGCGATGCTAGTGGCTATTTTACGTTTCACGGTAGGGTCGATGACATGATCGTGTCGGGCGGCGAAAATATTTACCCACGTGAAATCGAGGAAGCGTTGTACCGCTGCCCAGGGGTCCAAGAGGCCGCAGTGGTCGGCTTGCCCGATGAGAAGTGGGGTCAAGTCGTGACGGCTTTTATTGTTCGCTCTGATCCGGCGCTGTCGGCCGAAGCGGTCAATGAATTCTGCCGCAACAATGGTAGTGTGGCCGCCTTCAAACGCCCACGTCGGATTCAGTTTGTCGATGAGCTGCTGACCAATCCCAGCGGCAAAGTCTTGAAGCGGGAATTGGTCCGGCTTTATTCGAAAGCGGTGCATCCATCCTAGCGGATGCGTCGGTGTCCTGTGTCAATCATGTAGAGAGCGTGATGACTATAGTTGCTGATTTTATTCACCAGTTGGAATTCGATCAACTGCCCGATGCTGTGATTGCCCAGACGAGTCGCTGCGTTCTTGATTTGTGCGGTGTCGCTGCGGGCGGAGTCACCACGCAATTGTCTGAGATTATTCGCGGCCACGCTGCCGAGAATTTTTGCAGTTCAGGCGTGAGTGCCCGCATGCTGTTTGATGGGCGCAGAGTCAGCGGACCCGGTGCTGCATTGGCCGGAGGCATGACTATTGATAGCCTGGACGCCCACGATGGCCATGTGTTGACGAAGGGTCATGTTGGCGTGACGGTGTTCCCGGTATTGCTGGCTTTGGCGGATTGCGGCCGTGTGAATACGGGACGTGAATTCCTGGCCGGATTGGCAATGGGCTATGAAGTTGCGACCCGCGCCGGTATAGCCTTGCATAGGACTGCGTGTGATTACCATACGTCGGGAGCATGGAATGCGTTGGCCGCGGCAGCGCTGGGGGCCAGGGCGCTGGGTCTGGACCGTTGCGCTACACGCGAAGCGTTGGGAATTGCCGAGTATCACGGCCCGCGTAGCCAGATGATGCGCTGCATTGATCATCCCACCATGGTCAAGGACGGCTCGGGTTGGGGGGCGATGGCCGGACTAAGTGCGGCGTACCTGGCCCGCTCGGGTTTTACAGGGGCACCGGCGCTAACCATTGAAGATCCTGGCGTCCAGGATATCTGGGCTGATTTGGGGTCGCGCTGGCTTATCCTGGATCAATACTTCAAGCCGTATCCGGTATGCCGATGGGCGCAACCGGCAGTCGAGGCGGCTCTGGCACTGCGGCGCAAGCATAACTTGAATGTGGCCGATATCCGCCAGGTGTCGGTGTCGACTTTTCACCAGGCGTCCCGCTTGGCAACCCGCTTTCCGAAGACGACCGAACAAGCCCAATACAGCCTTCCGTTTAGCGTGGCAATTGCATTATCACGCGGAATGTTGGGCGCGAAGGAAGTGGGCGTTGAGGCGCTTGCCGACGCGCAGGCCCTGCGTTTGTCGTCGTGCATGCAAGTGCTCGAACACGAGGAATACAACCAGCGGTTTCCAGCCCAACGCTGGGCTGAGGTAGCGTTTGAGTTGCAGGATGGCACACACCTGTATTCCGCAGCGCGTACGGCCCGAGGCGATCCGGAAACGGCGGCCAGCGACACGGAAATTGCGGGCAAATTTTCTGATCTGGCTGTACCGGTATTGGGCGAGGTGCGGGCGGAAGACATCAGGAACGGCGTTGCAGAGTTGGCCGAAGATAATCAGTCGCTGCCACGATTGCTGGATTTGGTGTTGACGGGAGTTCCCACCGCCGCATAAGAACCGTCACGCTTGGCTTTCGTGGGTCGCATGAATTGGATGCGCAGCATCGTCTCCAATGCGTAAGGGCGCCTGCCCTTGTCCGCCTTGTTTTTTTATTTCAAACGGCACGGTATGATGCGAATTGAGCCTTTGCCGGGGACTGCCCGGGGCAGGTTATCGAATTTTGGGCGGAGCATGCAGGCACAGGCGGGCAAGGTGGCGGGGATAGGCGTGGATTTGCTTCATGTGGATCGGATTGCGCGTGCCTATGCCCGGCATGGCCTGAAGTTTGCACAACGCATTCTGGGCGCGCAGGAGCTGGAAAAATTCCACGTTCGTTATCAGCGCGACAGTGAGCGCGGCTTGCGGTTTCTGGCGACGCGTTTTGCGGCCAAAGAGGCATTTTCCAAGGCCATAGGCTTGGGAATGCACCACCCCATGTCCTGGACACGCATGCAAACACTGAATGAACCGAGTGGGCGCCCGCTCGTGACCCTCAATGAGCCTTTGGCAAGCTGGTACGCACAGCGGTTCGGTGCTGCGCATGTTTCGATGACCGATGAGCGCGATGTGGTGGCGGCGTTTGTCGTCGTCGAGGCCAGACCATGAAGCCGCAGGTGGTTGAATTTGATGAATGCAGGAGTGAATTAGCGTAATGCCCAAGCAAAAGAATGCTTCGAGTCTGGCCCCGGGGCCGGTGATGGTCGATGTCGCGGGGATCAAGTTGACGGCGCAGGAAAAGCGACGCCTGCGTCATCCCCTGGTGGGCGGCGTCATTCTGTTTGCCCGCAACTTTGAAAATCGGGAACAACTGGCGGCTTTGTGCCAGGCGATTCACGCCGAACGCAATGAACCTTTGCTGATTGCCGTCGATCACGAGGGTGGGCGGGTGCAGCGGTTCCGTACGGATGGTTTCACGCCGATTCCGGCCATGAGCCTGTTTGGCGAAATCTGGATGCAGGATTCCCTGGGCGCCATGCGCCTGGCGACCGAGGCGGGTTATGTGCTGGGTGCAGAGCTGCGCGCCTGCGGGGTCGACTTGAGCTTTACACCCGTGCTGGATCTGGATTATGGCGTTAGCAAGGTTATCGGCAACCGTGCGTTTCATCGCGATCCACGTGTGGTGACACTACTGGCTCGTGCGCTGATACAGGGTTTGATGCTGGCCGATATGGCCTCTTGCGGTAAACACTTTCCGGGGCATGGCGCGGTGGAGGCGGATTCGCATCACGAGATTCCGGTCGATACCCGCAGCTTCGAAGAGATCATGCAAGACGATGCGGCCCCGTATGGGTGGCTGGGCGACATGGTATTGCCCTCGGTGATGCCCGCTCACGTCATTTACTCGAACGTCGATCCACATCCTGCGGGGTTCTCGCGGTATTGGATTCAGACAGTATTACGCAACGACATGGCCTATGATGGGGTGGTGTTCTCCGACGACCTGACCATGCAGGGAGCGACGATTGCCGGCGATATTCTGGCGCGTGCCCAAGCAGCGCTGGGCGCGGGCTGCGATATGGTGCTGGTATGTAACCGTCCGGATATGGCGGATGACCTGCTGGCGCGTCTGGAGGTCAGCCATTCTGCTGAATCTGCCGATCGGATTCGCCGCCTGGCGCCGCGCCGGCCCGCGCCGGATTGGAATTGCTTGCAGGCCAATGAACGCTATCTATATGCCCGACGACTTCAATCTCAAATCATTTCTGGCTGATCTTCCTCATCTGCCGGGCGTATACCGGCATATCGATGCGGCGGGAGAAGTCTTGTATGTAGGCAAGGCGCGAGACCTGAAAAAACGTGTCTCGTCGTATTTTCGAACCACGCTTGCCAGCCCGCGCATCGCCCAGATGGTGGCGCGGGTGGTGCGTCTCGAGGTGACGGTGACGCGCTCCGAGGCCGAGGCGTTGCTGCTCGAGAATAATCTTATCAAGAGTTTGAAGCCGCGCTACAACATTTTGTTCCGCGACGATAAATCGTATCCTTATCTGGCCATCACGCATCACAAGGCTCCACGCATTGCGTATTACCGTGGCTCGACCAGCGGACGTGGGCGGTATTTCGGCCCCTATCCGAATTCGTGGGCGGTGCGCGAAACCATCCAGATACTACAGCGGGTGTTTCGCCTTAGAACCTGCGAAGACAATGTGTTTTCCAATCGATCGAGGCCTTGCTTGCTCTATCAGATCGGACGCTGTTCGGCGCCTTGTGTAGGCCTGATTTCGCCCGAAGATTATCAGGCCGACGTGGAGCGCGCCGTGCGTTTTCTCGACGGTCGTGCCAGCGAGGTGATGCAGGATATCGATGCGCGCATGCGGCAAGCGGCAGCGGCGCAACAATTTGAGCAGGCAGCCGTGCTGCGCGACCAGATGGGCGCACTAGCTCGCGTGCTGCAGCAGCAAACCATGGAAAAAATAGGCGATGACGACGCCGATGTGATTGCGATTGCACAGGCTGGAGGGCGCGTATGCGTCAACCTGGCCATGGTGCGGGGCGGCCGGCATCTGGGCGACAGACCCTTTTTCCCGACGCATACGAACGGCGATAGCGCTGGCGACGTACTGGCGGCATTTATGGGCCAGCACTATCCCGATAGCGCCATGCCATCGGTGCTGGTGTGCTCGCATCCGCTTCCCGACCCGGATCTCATGCGCGTGCTGGCCGAACAGACAGGCGTCAAGGCGCGGTTGCTGACTCGGCCTCAGGGGATACGCAAGACGTGGCTTGCCCAGGCGTTGAAGAATGCCGAACTAGCGCTTGGCCGCTTGCTGTCCGAGTCTAGCGCGCGGGCGGCGCGCACCCTGGCGCTCGCTACGGCGCTGGATATGGATACCGACGAAGCGGCGCTCGATGCGATGCACATCGAGTGCTTCGATATCAGTCATACGGCGGGAGAAGCGACCCAGGCCTCCTGCGTGGTTTACAGACAGCACGCCATGCAGCCGTCTTTGTACAGACGCTACAACATTGCGGGGATTACACCGGGCGACGATTATGCCGCGATGAGGCAGGTGCTGACGCGGCGCTTTACCCGCGTGGCCGATGGGCAGGCGACCATGCCTGATATTGCGCTCATTGATGGCGGCCGCGGCCAGGTCGAGGTGGCTCGCCAGGTATTTATAGAGCTGGGCCTGGATACGCACACCATTGTTGGCGTGGCCAAAGGGGAAGGGCGCAAGGTCGGGCTGGAAACCCTGGTGTTTGTCGATGGGCGCGCCCCGGTGGCTCTGGGCATCGAATCGGCGGCGCTGATGCTGGTAGCTCAAATCCGTGACGAGGCACACCGGTTTGCCATTACGGGCATGCGTGCGCAGCGCGCGCGGGCGCGCAATGTGTCTCGGCTCGAAGAGATCGACGGCGTAGGCGCCAAGCGCCGGCAAAAATTGTTGGCGCGTTTTGGCGGGTTTTCCGGAGTGGTCGACGCCAGCGTTGACGATCTGGGCTCGGTTGATGGCATATCGCCCGAGTTGGCCGAGCGCATCTATCAGGCCTTGCGATGATGTAGTATTGCTCATTATGCCGATCAACTTCCCAATTTTCCTGACCTGGCTGCGCATAGCCATGATCCCACTGGTGGTGGGTTTGTTCTACCTTCCCCACGGCTGGTTGCCGGCGCGCGACGCCATCGCGGCCGGGGCCTTCATTGTGGCCGCCCTGACCGACTGGCTCGACGGCTGGCTGGCTCGTCGCTGGAATCAGACCTCGTCGTTCGGCGCCTTTCTGGATCCGGTGGCCGATAAGCTGATGGTGTGCGCGGCGCTTTTGGTGCTGCTGGGCTTGAACCGAGTCGATTTGTTTATTGCCTTGGTGATTATCGGGCGCGAAATCACCATTTCGGCCCTGCGCGAGTGGATGGCGAAAATCGGTGCCAGCGGCAGCGTAGCCGTGCATTGGCTGGGCAAGTTCAAAACGGCCGCGCAAATGGTGGCGATTCCCTGTCTTTTGTATTGGCGGCCCTTGTACGGCGTGCCGCTACAGACGGCGGGCCAGGTGCTGATTATTATCGCGGCGATCCTGACGGTCTGGTCCATGTGCTATTACCTGCGCCGCGCCTGGCCCGAGATTCGTGATCGGGCTGCATAGTTTCTATCGATTGTTCCTGATTCGATCAACGCGTGCTGTCCGACATTTGCCGTGACCGCCCTCGGGGCTTTCGTACTGCTCTGATGCGGGCAATAGCCGCAGCCCCTGGTTTGGCGCAGCCATTGGCTTTATCATCGCGGTGGCGCTGGTCATGTGGCTCGCACGGTCAGTACCCGGGCCATGGCTATTGCCTGACGGTACGCCGGTTGTCGACATGGGCCGCGACACTGGCGCGCCATGGGTTGATGTCCAGGCCGCCACGGCGTGTGTAGCGTGCATAGACTCGCAGTGCCGAGGGCCGGCACGCCTGCCAGATATCGCAATACATGCGTTCGACGCAATGTTCGTGGAATTCGTTGTGGCGGCGCAGAGAAATAATGTATTTGAGCAGCGCTGCCCGATCCATTTGCGGGCCGCTATAGCTGACCTGGAGGCTGCCCCAGTCGGGCTGGCCCGTGACCGGGCAGTTGGATTTAAGCAAATCCGACACCAGAACTTCGCTGGCCGCCGCAGCCTGAGGCATGCAGCGCAGCAGCTCTGGCGCAGGCGTGTAACGATCAATGTCCACATCGATGCCGTCGATGTTGATCCCGGCTAGCGGCCGATAATTTTCCTTGCTGTCCGTCGCCATTGGATTCAGGCGCACCTCTACCGGCGCGCCTGCCGCGTCGCTCAGGTCGTGTTGCATACGCTGTTGCACCGATGCGAGATTTTCGTAGCGGCCTTCGTTGAACGAGTTCAGGTATAGCTTGAACGATTTGGATTCGATGATGCAGGGGCTGGCTTGCGAAAAGACGAAGCAGCCTGTGGCCACGACCGGCTTGCCCTTGAGATTGAGCCAGGATAATTCGTAGGCGTTCCATATGTCGGCGCCATGCCAGGCGGGAGCAGGCTGTATGGCAAGGGTCTGGCGATTCCCTTGCCGGGCGATCGGAAAAAGCACCGTGGGATCATACGCCGTGGGGTAAGGCGCATCGTGACCCAGGGGGGCTTTAGCCAGTATGGAATCCGTCATATCAATAAAAAGCGCTTGAATAACGCTGACGCAAATTAGAAAAAGAAGCTGACATTGTACTGCCCTCTAGCGGCTTATTTCATATTATGAAAATACCATGTCGCCATGTAAAAAATCAATGTTGCGAGGCACAAGATAATTTTTCATAGTGAAAAATCTAATTTTGTATTATGAAATAAAATTTATAACATACTGATTATAAATAATAATA
>SCRC01000008.1 GCA_004297945.1 Candidimonas sp.
ATGGTTGGACTGGATATTTGCGGCATCGATCTGGTGGGTGACAACGTCTATGAGCCGCTGGACAAACAGGTTGGTCGCATTGTGGAAATCAATGCCGCGCCGGGATTGCGCATGCACTTAAGCCCGTCGTTCGGCAAGGGCCGCGCGGTGGGCGACGCCATCATCGCCAATATGTTTCAGGAGGGCGACAACGGACGTATTCCTCTGGTGGCGGTTGCAGGCACCAATGGCAAAACCACGACGGTGCGGCTGATTACCCATTTGATGGCCTGCACCGGACGCTGCGTGGGCATGACCAACTCGGATGGGGTGTATATAGGGCGTGAACGTATCGATACGGGTGACTGCAGCGGCCCGCGCAGCGCGCGCAATGTATTGATGCACCCCTATGTTGAGGCGGCGGTGTTCGAAACCGCGCGTGGCGGGATATTGCGCGAAGGCCTGGGCTTTGATCGCTGCGATGTCGCTGTCGTCACCAATATAGGGATGGGCGATCACCTGGGGCTGAACTTCATCAGCACCGTGGAAGATCTGGCCATCGTCAAGCGCGTGATTGTGGAAAACGTATCGACCGATGGAGTGGCCGTGCTCAATGCTGCGGACCCCATCGTGGCGGCCATGGCTCAGAATTGCCCGGGCGCCGTCACATTCTTTGCGACCGACGGCAACAACCCGGTGCTGGCCAATCATCGCGCCCAGGGGCACCGCGTGGTGTATGTAGAGGCCGGCGACGTCGTGCTGGCCGAAGGCCGTTTTGAGCGCCGCTTCGAGCTGGACGCCATTCCTCTTACGCGGGGCGGCACGATAGACTTTCAGGTTGAAAACGCCATGGCTGCTCTGGGCGCTGTTTGGGCGTTGGGACTGAGCTGGCCTGCCGTACAGGCGGGGCTTGGCGATTTTGTCAATGATGCGCAGGCGGCGCCGGGCCGCTTCAATGTGTTTTCTTACCGTGGGGCCACACTGATAGCCGATTACGGCCACAACCCTGATGCGATGCTTGCGCTCGTGCGAGCCATCAGCAGCATGCCCGCTACCCGGCGAGTCGCGGTCATCAGCGGCGCCGGTGATCGGCGCGATATTGATATTCGCCGTCAGACCGAGATTTTGGGCGGCGCGTTTGACGAGGTGATCTTGTATCAGGACATGTGTCAGCGAGGCCGTGTCGACGGCGAAGTGCTGGCGCTGCTTCAGGAAGGTTTGGTCAATGCCAGCCGTGCCCGCGCCGTGCAGGAAATTCACGGAGAGTTCTTGGCGATCGACACTGCGCTTGGCCAGTTGAAGGAAGGCGAGCTATGCCTGATTTTGATTGACCAGGTGGAAGAGTCGCTGGCGTATATCGCACAGAAAATTGAGGCAGATGGAGCGTGAACGGGGTTTTGTAGCGGACCCCCTATTTTGTTGTAGCGGCACCCCTTGTGGGTGCCACGTGCGATCTAAAAATACCGCCTGGCTTGCCAACGATTTTGGCAGCCACAAGGGCTGCAGCTACGTGCGATGGGTGCGTATTTACCCTTGGTTTCGGGCATCGGGCATCTTGTCGACCGAAAATAGATTGACACCCAAATGTATATGTATATACTTTTTATTGGGCAAAATGGAATGCCCTGTATGGCACAATAAACATCAATCGACATTTGGCGGATCACCCCTTTTGGGGCGTGATAAAAGAATCTTTATCTACAGTGCGAGGAGTACAAGAAAATGCGTTTATTCTCAACATTGAAACTATGTCTGGCGACTGCGTGTCTGGTCACCGCGGCGCTGCCCGTTCATGCCGAAGATCAGCTGGCCAGCGTAAAGAAGGCCGGGGTGCTGGTCGTAGGTACGGAGATGCAATTCGCGCCGTTCGACTTTCTTAAAGACGGCAAACAAGAGGGCTTCAATAAAGAATTCTTTGCTCAGGTCGGCAAGGCGCTGGGCGTGAAGGTGCGCTTCATCGACCTGCCCTGGCCCAGTGTATTGCCTGGGCTCGATGCAAAAAAATTCGATATGGTGGCGGGCCCTCTGAACGTTACCAAGGCGCGGATGGAACATTACACCTTCACGCTGCCGATTGCTGACGGCACCGTCGCATTGCTCAAACGCACCAGCGACACAGCTCTTAAAAAACCCGAAGACATTGCCGGCAAGGCAGTGGGCGGCGGCAAGGGCTCGGCACAGCTTGCGCAACTGCGCGATTTCGCCAACACCCTGACTCCCAAGCCCATCATCAAGGAATATATCGACAATAATCAGGCCTATGCCGATCTGGCTGCCGGGCGCATTGTGGCGGTCGGCAATTCCCTGACCAACATTGCGTACGTGGCCAAGCAGCGGCCCAAGATGTTTTCGGTGGTCAAACCCGCCTTTGGCAAGAAAGTGTATTTTGCCTATATAGGCCTGAAAAACGCCGATGCCAAACCTTTGCTGGATGCTGTTGACAAGGTGATTCTTGCCATGCATAAGGATGGCCGCTTGGCTGCCATGCAGAAAAAATGGTTCGGTCAAGCCATGGATGTGCCTGTAGCGCCCTTCGTGCCTAACGTCTAAACCCGTCCAAGGCCTGCCCAAGGCCTGTTCAGGACTAATCCCACCCACATGTTCGGCGCAGTAAATTTGTCGGGCATGTGGAGTTCAGCCGGGGCTTGTGGCCCATCACTTCCCAAAGCCTATGCTAGACCTCTCCACCGTAATCGATTCTTTTCCCTTGCTGATCAAAGCATCGAAAATGACGATTCTCATCTCATTCATGGGTTTGTGCGTAGGCTACGTGCTGGCGATCGGTGTGGCCAGCGCTCGTCTGTCTGCGAACGTGGCGTGGCAAAGAGTGGGTGCGATTTATGTGTTTGTATTTCGCGGCATTCCCCTCCTGGTCCAGCTGATGGTAGCCTACTATTTTTTGCCGTTTCTAGGCATTAATGTGTCGCCCATCGTGGCCTCGACCCTGGCGATCTCCTTCTGCGAGGGGGCTTATCTGGGCGAAATATTACGTGGCGGATTCATGGGTATCCCCAAAGGTCAGATCGAGGCGACGCAGCTACTGGGTTTTTCGCGTTTCGATACCCTGGTGCGGATCGAAATTCCGCAAGCGCTAAAACTCACCATGCCTTCTCTCATCAGCGAAATCATTATGCTGGTCAAGGCTTCGTCGCTGATTTCGATCGTAGGCGTGGCCGAAATTACGCGCACGGCGCAAAACATAGCGGCGAGCACATTTATGCCGCTGGAAACCTACATTGCCGCAGGCTGTGTGTACATGGTGATCAACGGTGTGCTGTCGGTGGCCGGTCATGTGGCCGAGCGACGCTACGGGCGGTCCTGACGATGAAATTCAATATGAACATCCTCAGCCAATACTGGCCCGATATTCTTCATGGTTTCATGATTACGCTGGCCTCGTGGGGCGGGGCCGTCATCCTGGGCATGGCCATCGGTTTTGTGATTGCCGTGCTGCAGCTGTTCGGCGGACGTTGGGTGCGTGCCGTTTTGCGTGTGTATATTGAGGTACTGCGCACCACGCCGTTTCTGATCCAGTTATTTATCTTGTATTACGGCGGCCCTTCAATGGGCGTCAGGCTGTCGGCCATGGAAGCCGGCATTGTGGGGCTGGCCATGTATGGCAGCGCTTATTTTGCCGAGTGCTTCCGGTCGGGCTTTGTGTCGGTGCCGCGCGGCCAGATTGAGGCCGCGCAATGTCTGGGCATTTCGCGTCTGGCTACCGTGTGGCGTGTGCAGCTGCCGCAGATGCTGGTCATTATTACCCCTGCCCTGGTCAACCTGATCATCATTCTTAGCAAGGAAACGGCTGTCTTGTCGGTGGTGACAGTGCCCGAATTGACGGCGGTGTTGACTCAAATAGGCACTGAACAGTTTTCCTATGTTGAAACAACGTTGATTTTATGCGTCTGTTATTTATTGCTGATTGGCGCCACCGAACGCCTGGGCCGATGGGCCGAAGTGCGCATGAGTCGTTTTCTGGTACGTTAAGCGGGCGCCGGTCGCTCATCTGGAGACATAATGGATTTAAACCTCGCCGCGAATACGCAGGAATATCTGGTTGAGGCCCGCGGCGTCAGCAAGAATTACGGCGCGGTTCGCGTGTTGAACAATATATCGTTGGGTGTATGCAAGTCCGAAGTCACCTGCATCATCGGCCCTTCGGGCTCCGGAAAAAGCACTTTGTTGCGCTCCCTGGCCTTCCTTGAAGAATATGACGGGGGCGAGGTACTGATCGAGGGCGAGTTGCTGGGCTACGTTGATCGGGATGGCGTGCGGACCCGGGCGCCTTTGGCTGAGATCAACCGGGTGCGTCGTCATGTAGGCATGGTTTTTCAGCAGTTCAATTTGTGGCCGCACATGACGGCGGTGGGCAATGTCGCCGAGGCCTTGATCCGGGTTAAAAAACTGTCCCGCAGCGAAGCTCATGAGCGCGCTCTACGCATGCTTGACAAGGTCGGGCTGCTTGAAAAATCCGACGCCTATCCAATACGTCTGTCGGGCGGCCAGCAGCAGCGTGTGGCCATTGCGCGCGCATTGGCGATGGAGCCGCATATTATGTTGTTCGATGAGCCCACGTCGGCGCTGGATCCCGAGCTGGTGGGTGAAGTGCTGCAGGTTATGAAAGATTTGGCTCGCGAAGGCATGACCATGGTGGTGGTGACGCATGAAATGGGTTTTGCCGCCCAGGTGGCTGATCGGGTGGTGTTTATCGACAAGGGCGAAATTGCCGCTACTGGGGCTCCAAAGCAGATTTTTCACGACCCCAATAATCCGCGTCTACAGCAGTTTCTACAAAATTATTTTGATCGCAACGCCTTCTGGACACGCTCGGCTGAGTCGGCCGAATCGGGCGCTGCGCTATCTTGAACGCTGTTTGGCCACTGCAACCATTTATTCATCCATTTTTATTTCTGATTAACCAAGAGTAGGCATCATGTTCGAGCATTTGGAAAAGTACGCCGGCGACCCCATTTTTCGTCTTGGTGAGGCTTTTCATCAGGATCCGCGTCCCCAAAAGGTGAACCTGACCGTTGGCCTGTATTACGACAACGAGGGCCAAATCCCGCTGCTAAAAACGGTGCAAGAGGCCGAAGCGCGCCGTAATGCAAACCCGCAGCCGCGCCCCTATCTGCCTATCGAGGGCTTGGCTTCTTATCGCAATGCCGTGCAGAAGCTGGTATTTGGCGTCGATCACGAGGTATTGCGCAGCGGTCGCGTGGCGACCATACAAAGCGTAGGCGGCACCGGCGCGCTGAAGGTGGGCGGCGATTTTCTGCATGCCGCTTATCCCGACAGCGAAATGTGGATCAGCGATCCAGCCTGGGATAATCATTTTGCGATATTCCAGGGCGCGGGCATCAAGACGCACACCTATGCGTATTACGACCCCGAAGCCAAGGCCCTGCTGTTTGATCAAATGCTTGACCAGCTAAGCGCCTTGCCCAAACGCAGCATTGTTTTGCTGCATCCCTGTTGCCACAACCCGACGGGGGTGGATTTGTCGCCCGAGCAGTGGCGGCAACTGATCCCGGTGCTGGCGGCGGGCGAATTGATTCCTTTCCTGGACATCGCCTATCAGGGTTTCGGCGCCGGTCTGCAAGAAGACGCCTACGCGGTTCGCGCCATGGCCGATGCCGGCTTGTCGTTTCTGGTGGCCAATTCGTTCTCCAAGAATTTCTCGCTTTATGCCGAGCGTTGCGGAGGTTTGTCGGTGGTGTGTTCATCGCCTGACGAAACCGAACGCGTACTGGGGCAGCTCAAGTCTATAGTGCGCCGTATTTATTCGAATCCACCCATGCATGGTGGGCAAATCACGGCCGGTGTCCTGGGTGACCCCGAGTTGTACGCCTTGTGGGAAGCTGAAGTTGCGCAAATGCGCACGCGTATCGCCGCTGTGCGCCAAACGGCCCACGAGCAACTGTCGGTCAAACTGCCTGCCTATGATTCGCGCTACTTCGTCACGCAGCGCGGCATGTTCAGCTATACCGGCCTGTCGACGGCGCAATTGCGGGCGCTACGTGAAAAGCACGGGGTATATATTATTGATTCGGGCCGCATCAGCGTACCTGGCCTGAATACGCATAATATGGATTATTTTACCGATGCGATGGCCAGCGTTCTTCAAGGATGATAAATAGCGCTATTTCTTGTTGTAGCGGCACCCCTTGTGGGTGCCATCTCTAACGCATCGTTGACAGGCACAATCTACCGCATCGATGGCAGGCACAAGGCCTGTCGCTACAAACCTCATGCACACGTCAGGTATAACCATGCAAAACCCTTCCGCGATTCCAACCCTTGACGAACTAAGTGGATTGATATCGTGCTTGCATCCAGGAGACGATCTTGAACGTTATCTGTGCGACGATAGTGGCCTTCAGTGCGACGGCCAGCCGTCCTTGGTGTTTCGTCCCTCTGCATCCGGGCAGGTCGCCGACATCGTACGAGCCTGTCATCAGGAAGGTCGGGCGCTGACCATCCAGGGTGGCCGCAGCGGCCTGGCAGGGGGTGCGACACCCGATAAAGACGACGTGGTGATATCGCTCGAGCAGTTTGATCAGGTCGAGGAGTTTGACACCGTGGGCGGCACGATTACCGTGCAGGCGGGAGTAGTTCTTGAAAATCTATGTGCACTGGTCGAGGCGCAGGGTTGGTATTTTCCTTTGGACCTGGGGGCGCGTGGCTCCTGCCAGATCGGGGGCAATGTGGCCACCAATGCAGGCGGCAATCGCGTATTGCGCTATGGCACCATGCGCGAACTGGTTCTGGGGCTTGAAGTTGTTCTGGCCGATGGCGCCGTGTTGTCGATGATGAACAAGGGGCTCAAGAACAATACGGGACTCGATCTCAAACATTTGTTCATCGGCACGGAAGGCACGCTGGGGGTAATTACGCGTGTGGTGCTGCGCTTGTTTCCCAAGCCCCTGCACCGTTACAGCGCACTGGCTGCCGTCGAGAATTTTGAACAGATAACGCAAGTGCTGAAGGCGGCGCGGGCGCGCTTGCCCGAATTGTCTTCGTTCGAGGTCATGTGGCGGGAGTATCTGGTCGCCGCCGGCCAAGTCCTGAAAAAAACACCTCCCTTCGAAGCGCGCTATCCCATTTATATTCTGCTCGAAACCGAGAGCGGCGGCTCGTCGCAATCGGCGTCGGCCCTGGAAGAATTCCTGGGCGATCTGCTCGAGCGCGAACAGGTGCTGGATGTGATTATCCCGCAGACGCAGGAGCAGGCAGGCCTGCTGTGGAAATTTCGGGACTCGATCGGCGAGATCTTGCGCACCATGCAGCCTTATCTGGCGTTTGATGTCGGAATTCCCCTGCAATCCATGCAGAGGTTTATCGACGTGGTCAGCACTCGCTTGTCGCAGGCTTATCCCCACGCCCGAAATCTGCTGTTTGGCCATCTTGGTGACGGCAATCTGCATCTGTCGACCGGGCCGCATGTGCCTGGCGATCTTCTGGCCATCGAAGAACTGGTCTATGGCGAGGTTGAGCGTGTCGCAGGCAGCATCTCGGCCGAACACGGCATCGGGCGGATCAAGAAGCCATTTTTGAAATACAGCCGCAGCCCCGGCGAACGTTTGGTCATGCAGCAGATCAAGTGTGCCCTGGATGCGCAAGGCAGCCTGAATAAGCATCGTGTTATTGATGTGTGATGGTAGTGTGATTTGTGGTTGATGGCACCCACAAGGGGCGCCGCTACAAAAACGTACCCGTGAATCATGTAGCGGCAGCCCTTGTGGCTGCCATTCCTTCCACTGACCCTGCTATACCATCAACATCCGCTGGTTCAATTCACCCTGCAGCTTTCCGCGTGCGGCTAGCCAGCGATGAAAGGCGCGGCAATGTGGCTTGTCGAAAGCATTGTGTTTCCATTTCAGTACATAGGGCCAGGGCAGAGGCAGCGCCTGTTTGAACGGAACGATCAGTCTCTTTGCCGCCACGTCCTGGCCGATCATGGAACATTGTGCGAGCGCAAACCCTTGTCCGGCAATGGCTGATTCGATCGCCATGTGCGAGAGCGAAAAAATTCTATGGCTTTCGATAACTGTTCCGGAATGTTCGATCTGGCTTGCGGCAAACCAGTCTTGCCATGATGGTGGCGAGGTAAATTTGGGTTGCCAGTCAGTCGACAGCAAAGGGTAGTCCAGTATTTGCCTTGGGCTTTTCAGTGTTTTTTTCGGAGCGATCAGGCCCGGGCTGCATACCGGCACCACCAGGTCGGTGTAGAGTTCCAGGGAGTTCTGCGATTCCGCGCTGGCATCGCTGCCGTAGGTAATGCGGAAATCGATGTCTTCGAGGTTGTTGGCAGGCTCGGAGTGGCTGCCTTTGAATTGAATTGTCAGATTGGGGTAATGCGTATCCTGCCATTCGAACACCAAAGGCGCCAGCCAGGCTTTGAGAAGCGAAGGCAGGGCGCTCAGCGACAGATTGCTTTGGCTTTTTGATCGGTCCAGTTCGGCCTGGGCCTCACGCAATAATTCGAACGCGTGTGTGCAGGATTCGTGAAAGCGCAGGCCTGCGGCTGTCAGCCGCAAGCGCTTGCCCTCCTTGAACGTGAGGCTGGCGTCCAAAGCGTCTTCCAGCACTTTGATTTGCTGGCTTATGGCGCCAGGAGTAATTTGTAGCCGTCTGGCCGCTTCGGCCAGAGTCTGGCTGTGGCCTATGGCTTCAAAAATTTGTAATGCGCGCAGTGGCGGGAGCTTGTCCATTATTTTGTCGATACCATGTTGCTGGCTAGGTTGCGCATGGCAGCCTGTCGGTTTCTCGCGTCTAATACTTTAGATATTCTAAACAATAATTAATATTCTCGTAGAAAAATTTATTTTATTATGGCATGGATGAAATCGATAATCAGAGGCGTGCATCGTGTCTGACACCAGGGAGATTCACATGTTTTTAAAGAATGCATGGTATGTGGCGGCGCTTGAGGGCGAAGTGGGTCGTGCTTTGCACGCGGCGCGGATTTTGGGCGAAGATGTGCTTCTGTATCGCAAGCAGGACGGGCAGGTTGTGGCGCTTGAAGACGCCTGTCCGCATCGTAAGCTGCCCCTGTCGATGGGGCGTTTGCTGGGCGACGAGGTCGAGTGCGGATACCACGGCCTGACCTTCGATTGCTCCGGTAGTTGCGTGCGCGCACCAGGTGTGGCGCATATCCCGAAGGCAGCCTTCGTGCGTCACTATCCTACAGCCGAACGTTACGGGCTGGTGTGGATATGGATGGGAGAGGCCGCCGTGGCCGATCCCGCCACGATCATCAAAGTGGATCATTGGGGCGACCCCGACTGGGGCATGAATCGTGGCGATGCGATGACCGTGCAGTGCAATTATCAATACGTCACCGACAATTTGCTTGATCCCTCGCATGTCTCCTGGGTTCATCAGACCTCGTTTGGCAATGCCGCGATTGTGGGTATCCCCTTGAAAACCGAGGTCAAGGATAATGGCGTCGTAGTGTCGCGCTGGATGCGCGATGTCGAGGTCGCGCCTTTCTATGCCAAGTTCGTCAAGTTTTCGGGGCATTGCGACCGCAAGCAACAATACGAGGTGTACTTTCCTTCGCATGCCGTCATCAAGGCAATCTTCACGCCGGCGGGCACCGCCGCCGACGCGGAACCCTTCCATGAAGATGTGTTCCTGATGGATTCGTATAATTTCATGACGCCGGTGGACGAATCGACAACCCGCTATTACTGGTTCCAGATGCGCAACTTCAGCCCCGACGATGAGAACGTGTCGCGTCAGTTTTCAGAAGATGTGCGCCATGCGTTTGAGGAAGACCGCGCCGTATTGACAGCGGTGCACGCGGGCCTGGCGAAAAGCCCGTCAAAACTTGATTTGCCTTTGGATTCTGGGCCTTTGCGTTTTCGCCGCAAGCTGCAGCAAATGATCCAGGCTGAACAGGACGCGGCAGAGGCCTTGAACAGTCATGCCAAGGCGCCCGTCGCGGCGTTGCAAGAGGCCTGATATGGACGATGGCGTTGCGGCGTCCAACCGGGCCTTTCGCGACTACACCGTGCTTGCCAAGGTATCTGAAAGCCAGGTCATCACGTCTTTGGTATTGGCTCCGGCGTCCGCAGGCGAAGTGCCGGCGTATCGTCCGGGTCAGCACTTGATTTTTCGTCTTAACGTGGCGGGCGAGAAGATCCTGCGTCACTATAGTATTTCGGGCGATCCGGCCGGCCACGGCACTTTGCGGGTTTCGGTCAAGCGCGAGCCGCCGCCTCGCGCGCAGCCGGGCTTGCCCCCGGGTGCGGGGTCGGGCCACATGCACGATCATGTTCAGGTGGGCGATACCTTGACGGCGGCCGGCCCTGTGGGCGACTTTACGCTGGCGGAAGATTCCGAACGTCCAGTGCTGCTCTTGAGCGGCGGTGTGGGGCTGACCCCCATGATGTGCATGCTGCATCGCTTGGTGCAGTCGTCGAACCGCCCCGTGTATTTTGTGCATGCCTGCGAAAATGGCGACGTGCATGCGTTTGCCGATGAGGTCACGGCGTTGGCGCGGCAGCGCCCAGGCGTTTGCGTTCATTTTTGTTACCGTGAGCCGACGGTGCTAGACCAGGAACAGCATCGTTTTCATAGCACTGGCCTGATTCGTCGCGAAATCTTGCAGGCCTTGTTGCCGCTGGACGATTACGAGGTTTATCTGTGCGGGCCACCCGCTTTTATGCAAGCCAACTGGCGCTTGTTGCGCGGGCTTGGGGTCACGGCTGATCGGATTCACTATGAATTTTTCGGGCCTGCGACCGTCCTGGAAACGGATCAGGACATGTCTGACAGTGTGCCCTTAGCGGGTAAGGCGGGGATCGAAGGTGCGGCTGCGCCCCTGGTTGCCGCCGCTGATCATGAGATCGCGACGGATGCAAGTCTTGGTCCGAAGGTGTCTGCCAGTGTTGAATCGGGTGGGAATGAGTCTGGCGCCATCCAGGTAAAATTCGGCCCTTCTGGCATAACCGTACCCTGGGATCCTCATTGCCCTTCTTTGCTGGATCTCGCCGAACAGGCGGGTTTGAGCCCCAATTACAACTGTAGGGCAGGGCTTTGCAATACCTGCATGTCTACCCTGGTGACAGGCGACGTCGATTATTTCGAGCCGCCGCTCGATCCACCGCCCGAGGGTAAAGTGTTGCTGTGTTGTTCCAGGCCCGTGGGTTCTGTGGTGATCGAGCTCGCATCGTAGTTGGCCTGCCACGATGCGGGGCTAGAGCATTTTTGCTCAAACGGTATACGGCACGGGATTTTGGGTATTTGGTGGGACGTTTGGGTATTTGGCTGGATGTTTGGGTATTTGAAGACGCCGTCTATGGGGGCGGGGCAGGGCCGGCACGGCGTGCTTGATCCGGATCTGCCTCGTCCAGGCGGGCGTCGGACCAAACTCGCTACGCCGCTGGCGCGGCTACGCTCAGACACGGCCCGACGACACCCCCCGCCTTCCCTTCGTCAGCATCCGGCGCACGCCTTACGCCGGCCCTGCCCCGCCCCCATAGACGGCTCGCGTCATGGCATGCCTGGGGATCACTTGCCTGCAGCATGCCCTGGGGCACTATTGGATCGGCAGGGTGGGTCATTAGATCGGCGCCGACACCTCCATCGACCCAACATCCGCCGCCCTCCACATCCCCCGATGCACTTCATCATCGTAGCCGCAGGGCGAGGGGTGGGTACCGGTCCGGGCGTTCGGCCAGCGCCGGGTGCTGACGAAGGGAA
>SCRC01000044.1 GCA_004297945.1 Candidimonas sp.
CAAAGACCGTTACGGTTTACCAGCAGCAAGGCGCCGTTTACGCGCGCCAGCCGCTGCCACGCGTCATATTGCTCGACCATGACTGCGTCGATATGCGCCTGCCATTTTTGGGCCGGGGCGAAGAAATCGCCTGGGCGCATTCCACTGCCGATGCCGCCGCCCGATACCACGACAGAGGCACCACCACAGTGCCGGCGCAGCACTTATCGCTCGAAGAGGCCGACTTTATTATTTCAGCGGGTAATGGCGTGCAGGATCTGGATGGCTTTCACGCCCTGGCCGACGCCTTCGGAGCCGCCATCGGAGCAAGCCGCGTCGCCGTTGACGATGGACGATTCACCCGCGACCAGCAGGTTGGCGCAACAGGAAAAACGGTTGCCTCCAGCGTTTACATCGCACTCGGAATTTCGGGAGCGGTGCAACACCTGCAAGGCATCAAAGATTGTCGCCATGTGATTGCCGTAAACACCGACGCCAGTGCTCCCATGGTCAAACGCGCAGACTTCAGCGTTATCGACGACACCCAGGCACTTGCCCGGGCGCTATGCAAGGAAATCCACCTTGCACGCGGTCAACACATCGAGCCCCGGCCATGACTGAATCCATACGTCCATTGCGCGTAGTCGTCCTGGTGTCGGTCGGTCGCCACCCCGTTTCAGGCGTCTCGCGCTGGAGCCGCAACGATGCGCGCGCGCTAAGTCTGGCGTTTTCGCTGCCGCCCTCGCTCACCTCGATAGAAGTCATCCATGCCGGCAACGCGCAGCACGCGGCGCTGGCCGACTACCTGGCGCTAGGGGTCAAGGCGCTCAACGTTGTGAGCGTGGCGCCCGACATCAATATCGTGCCGGCATTGCTCGCACGCGCACGTCATGCGGATCTGATCATTTGCGGCTCGCGCGCAGAAGGGCAAGAAGACAGTGGCATGGTGCCATATCTTCTTGCCAACGCGCTGGACACGAGTCTGGTGCCCAGTGTCCTTGGACTGACCATTGCCCAGGATCACGCCGTTGCCGAACAATTCCTGCCCAAGGGCCGGCGCCGCAGCATCGAGGTTGGCTTGCCGACAGTAGTCACGGTGCATCCGCTCGCGCCCCTTACGGTGCGCTACGCCTACGCCCAAAAACAGGCGGGACGCATTATTGCGGCGCCAGCCCAGGCGCCAGCCATTGCAGGCACAGACTGGACTGTGGAAGCCATTCGCGCCAAACCCATTAAGCTTGCCGCGCGCGAAAAGCGCTCCGGCCACTCGCGCATGCTATCGGCCACCACAACGGAAAGCCGCGCGGGGCAGGTCATGAGTCAAGGCAGTACACAGGAAAAAGCAGCAGCCGTTATTACTTACTTGCGCGAGCATGGTTTGATTGATTACTGAGGTCATGTTGATGAAAGAGATATACGTGGCGTGTGAGCCGGGCAAAACAAAGGTATCGCCGGAGATTGCGGCGCTGGTTGAAAACCGCAAACCGGGGCATGCCCTGGATGCGCCCTTCTATATCAGCCCGGAGGTCTTCGAGGCCGACATGAAGCTGATATACGGCCAGCACTGGATCTACGTGGCGGTCGAGGCCGAAATCCCCGAACCCGGCGACTACATCACGGTCGACATACACCGAAATTCCGTGGTCGTCGTGCGCGATGACGACAACGCAATCAAGGCCTTCCATAACGTGTGCCGCCACCGCGGCTCACGCCTGTGCAACGAACACAAAGGTTCCGTAGGCAATATTGTTTGCCCCTACCACCAGTGGACCTACGATCTGGAAGGCAAACTGCTGTTTGCCGAGCACATGGGCGACGATTTCGACCGCAGCCGCAACGGCTTGAAACCCGTCCATCTGCAAAACCTGGGTGGGCTCCTGTTCATTTGCCTGGCGGACTCCCCGCCGGCCGACTTTGAAGAGTTCAAGGCTGCGACCGAGCCATACATCCTGCCACATCAAATCAGCAAGACCAAGGTGGCCACGCAAGTCGATATCATCGAAGAGTGCAACTGGAAGCTCACCATCGAAAACAATCGCGAATGCTATCACTGCGCGGCCAATCACCCCGAGCTGACGGCGTCCATTTTCGAGTACGGTTTTGGCTACCAGGCCTCGCCAACCAACCGGGCCATGATCGAATCCTACGATAAACTGGTTCTGGAGCGATCCAAAGACTGGGAAGGCACCTATGGCTTGCCCTCGGTCGAAATTGAGCATCTGGACGGCAAGATCACGGGCTTTCGCACACAGCGCCTGCCCCTGGACCAACATGGCGAATCCGAAACTCTCGACGCCAAGATAGCCAGCAAAAAGCTGCTGGGCGACTTTACCCGGGCTGACCTGGGGGCCCTTTCGCTTTGGACTCAGCCGAATTCATGGCACCACTTCATGAGCGATCATATTGTTACGTTCCAGGTATTTCCACTGTCGGCCGAGCGCACCATGGTGCGCACAACCTGGCTCGTGCATCAAGATGCGGTCGAAGGCGTCGATTACAACCTCGATAATCTGACCGCCGTCTGGAACGCCACCAATAATCAGGATCGCCGCCTCGTGGAAACTTCACAAAAAGGCATCCATAGCGATGCCTACGTGCCTGGCATGTACTCGCCTTACACCGAAATCTATGTCGAAAAATTTTGCTGCTGGTACATTGAGCGCCTAACCGCCTTGATCAATACCTGAACGGCACGGGCGGGAGCACAATATGGAAGTAAGCGCCAATCGAATAAACCAGGCCGGATTCTGGGAGCAGCTCCCGCCGGTGTGGAACAGCGACGACGAAGAATCACTGATTTGCTGTTCGGTCACCGATGAAACTCATGACGTAAAAACCTTCGCATTCAGAACTCCGAAGGGCCATCTGTTTCATTTTTTACCGGGACAGTTTCTAACGCTTGAACTTGATATTGATGGCACGCAAATCAATCGCTGCTACACCATCTCGTCGCCCCCAACCCGGCCCCACCTGCTCACCATTACCGTCAAGCGCGTCATCAACGGCATCGTATCGAACTGGCTGCACGATCATCTGAAAGTCGGCGATCGGCTGCGTGTTCTGCCACCTTCAGGTGAATTCACCTGCGCCAACTATCCCGCCAAGAAATACCTGTTCTTGTCGGCCGGCTCGGGCGTGACCCCACTGATGTCCATGTCCCGCACCTACAGCGATCTGGCCGACGATCGCGACATCGTTTTCTTGCATAGCGCACGAACTCCGGACGACATTATTTTTGAAAGCGAGCTCAATCGGCTATCGTATACGCAACCGCATTTTCGCACCCACTTCATCTGCGAACGCAATGGCGAACGCCGCCATTGGAACGGCGTCAACGGCTATCTGACCTTGTCCTTGCTGCAGTTGAGCACGCCCGATTTCCTGGAACGGGAAGTATTTATTTGCGGACCCGAGCCGTACATGCGATCCGTTAAAGGTATGCTCGAAGATGCCGGTTATCCGATGGATCACTACCATCAGGAAAGCTTCTCTTTCGAGTCCCTGTCGAAGGTACAAGATGAGCCATCGACCGATACCGTGGCCGACGCTGTGGCCGCGGCAGGCATTGAACTGTTCAACGTGCAGTTTCAAAAAAGCCATCGCGAAATTACCTGCGTCTCCAGCCAAAGCGTTCTGGATGCTGCCCGCCAGTCTGGCGTGCGTCTGGCCTCATCATGCACGCAAGGCATGTGCGGCACCTGCAAAGTCAAGCTCATATCCGGCCAGGTTCACATGGAACACAAGGGTGGCATTCGCCAGCGTGAAATCGACCAGGGCTATGTGTTGCTGTGTTGCAGCCGGCCACTGAGCGATCTGGTTATTGACAAATAATTCCATTTCTAAATCAATCGTTCACGCTTTTTTTGAAAATGGAATTAGGGTATTTTTGGTTGACGTGTTTACGGGATTGAATGTGTTTCGCGTCGCTGTTTTTTGAGCTGTTTTGGGTGAAGGCTCATTTTAGATGGGGTCGTTCTATTAAGACGCCGCAGGGCGAGGAGTGGGTACTGTCCGGTCCGTCCAGCGGTCGTGGCGCTGCGCGCCCCGACTGCCCGGGTCTGCCTCGTCCAGGCGGGCGTCGGGCGAACTCACTGCGCCTCGCACGCGAGGCTTCGTTCAGACAGCGCCCGACGACACCCCCCGCCTTCCCTTCGTCAGCACCCGGCGCTGGCCGAATGACCGGACAGTACCCACTCCTCGCCCTGCGGCTGCGATGATGACATGCGTCGGGAGATGTGGAGGGCGGCAGATACTTGGTCTATGAATGTCTATCGAGCAACATGATGGAGACAGGCTAGGCAAGTGGCCCTAGGCATCCCATTACACGAGCCGTCTATGGGGGCGGGGCCGGGCCGGCGTAAGGCGTGCTCCGGATGCTGACGAAGGGAAGGCGGGGGCTGTCGGCGGGCCGTGTTTGAGCGTAGCCGCGCCAGCGGCGTAGCGAGTTTGGCCCGACGCCCGCCTGGACGAGGCAGATCCGGATCAAGCACGCCGTGCCGGCCCTGCCCAGCTCCCATAGACGGCGTCTTCAGAGACCAAAACGTCCACCAGCCAAACCCCCAAACATCCCGTGCCGTATACCGTTTGATCAAAAACGCTCTAACTCTAAGGTAGTGACAGCCAATCCAATCAAATTCATGAACGATCAGGCCGATCAATCTCATCAACGGCCACGCCAACTTCCGCCATGCCGCGGGGCTATAAGGTTCTGTCAAAGGTTGGGACGATGCTATTTACCGTAAACGCCACCGGCTGCGAATGCCACCCACAAGGGGTGGCGCTACAGGGCTGCCGCTACGTCTGCGCTTGGCTTTCGCGTTCACAATTGATTTAGAAATGGAATAATCGGCTCCTCGCCGATCGCTGAAAAATTCGGGGCGCCGTCATAAAAACGGCGCCCCGATTAATTCGCCTAGCCTGGCCTTAGGCCGTGCCAGACATCATCACTATTTTCCAACCCAACCATTAACCTCGGCAGCATGCGCCGCCACCCACTTCTTGGCGGCCGCAGGAGCTGCCATGCCGTCCTGGATATCGACCATCACCGCACTGATCTGGCCGGGCTTCCACTGGAATTTACGCAGGAAATTCACAACCGGCTTGGCCTTGGTTTCGAGCTTGGGATTGATCATGACCTGAACATTTTCCGACGCGCCATACACTTTTTTCGGGTCGCTCAGGAAATGCAGCTTGTATTTACCGAACATCCAGTGCGGCTGCCAGCCTGTAACCACGATGGCCTTGTGGGCCCGAATCGCACGATCAAGCGCTACCGCCATCCCTGCACCGGAACTGGGTAGCAGCCTATAGCCCAAGTCGTAGGCGACGATAGCCTTCTCAGTCTTTTCCATCACTCCCGCCCCCGCATCGATACCGGTAATCACGCCACCAAACGCCGCCTTCTCCGTTTTCAGATCCGCTATTGTCTTGGCCTTGACGTAGTCCGGCACGACCAGGCCGATCTTGGCGTCTGGCTCAACCGTGCCCACGAGGACAATTTGCTTTTTGAATTTCTTATAATATTGGGAGTGCGTAACAGGCAGCCAGGCCGACAGGCTTGCATCCAGGTCGCCACGCGCCACGCCCGACCACATGATGCCGGCCGATACCGGAATCATCTTTACGTCATAGCCCAGCTTCTCGCGAATAATGACTGCGGCCACTTCGGTCGTGGCCACACTGTCGGCCCAACCATCCACATAGCCAAGTTTGATTTCCGGCTTGCCGGCCGCCTGAGCCAGGGCCGAAAGGCTCAAGGTAACAGCCAAGCCCAACGTTGTAATTAGAGAGCAAACTTTCATAGTTAATCCTTTTTGTTTATACATCAGTTAACAACAAACAAACGTCCTGCCATTCGTTGCGAAAACCTCTATTGCCTCATATAGTTAGCGGAAGAATTCTGAAATGAAGTATTGATGTGATGCAGCCCCCATCCACGCTCCGAACTAGGAGTCACACCAAACAATTTACGATACGTTTTGCTGAAATGGCAGGCCGATTGAAAACCACAAGCAACGGTAATATTCATCACCGACAAGCCGGTTTGCGTGAGCAGCTCGCGGGCCCGCTGGAGCCGCAAGTTCAGGTAATACTGGGTGGGCGTAACACCCAGATTTTCGCGAAACATTCTTTGTATCTGCCGCTGCGACGAGTGCGATAATTCAGCCAGTTCGCCCAGGGACAGCGGCTCTTCGATATTGGCCTCCATTAACGAGGCGACTTCAACCAGGGCCTCTCTGACCGAGCCCACCCGTGCCAGCAGCGGCACGCGCTGGCGATCTTTCGCATCGCGAATATGAGCCACAATAAACTGGCTCGCAATGGATGCCCGAACATCGGCCCCCACCCTGCTTGCAATCAGATGCAAGACCATATCCAGCGGCGCGACTCCGCCGGTGCATGTGACCCGATTGCGATCCACAACAAATACTTTTTCTTCGAACTCGACCATCGGGAATTCCTGCCGCAGCACGGTCAGATTTTCCCAGTGCGTCGAACAGCGATACCCGTTGAGCAAACCCGCCTTGGCCAAGGCATAGGCGCCTGTGCACATACTGCCCAAAGGAATACCCTGCGCGGCGAGGTGGCGCAATGTGGCCAAAATTTCGGGGCTGCTGGCCGCCCTGATTCCGGTTCCGCCGCAAACAAAAACGACATCGGGCATATCCCGATTATCGAATGGCTGCGTCGCGATGGCGATGCCATTGCTTGAAACAACTGAACTGGCCTCCGGATGCAGGATGGACCACCGATATACTGATTTGCCCAGTAGGTGGTTCGCCATTCTAAGCACCTCTACCGCGCTTGAAAACGACAGCAAGGTAAACGAGGGCAGCAGCACGAATCCAAAGTGCGTGTAGTCGCTGAAAGACTTTGCAGGCCGGATCATTTCGATTCATCCGTCAAATGGTTAAATACAAATGCCTTGAAATTACGTTTTTACAGATAGTGTGTTGCTTGCCAACATGGCAGCCACAAGGGCTGCCTCTACGAAAACCTACCGTCAGCTAACGTAGCGGCACCCCTTGTGGGTGCCACCCCACCCGCCCCTCACAAATAAAACTCATGGGCCGCATAAAACTCATGGGCCGCATCAAGCATCATGCGCACGGCATAATCGGCAAAGCTGCGCCGGACAATGACTATCCACGCGCCATCGGCTTGCGGCCGCAAGGTCACGCCCGCCTTGAAAAAACACGATTGCGCGCACTGCCCGTCGGCAAACACCGAAGGATGCAAATCCAGCGGACAACCTTTTTGCAGAACATCCCGGGCGTGAACGCCCGACAAGCGCAATGTGGTGTAGCCACTGCTCACATCGACGCTGGTCGCGAATTGTGCGCCAAACTTGCCACGCAAGGCCGCCTCCAGCGTCGCTGGCGTATCCGCAAGAGATTGCGCCAGCCATTCATTGGGCCCCAGCCACCACAGCACATGCTTGGCGCCAACCGATACCGTATTGGGTTGAGCCGGCAACGCTACGCCCAATATGTCGCCAATAGCCTGGACAAACTCGGGTGAATTCGAATTCCCACGAATATTGTTCAGCTCGAAAAACGGCATTTCCTCTATTCGTACCTGTGCGTGCAGGCGAGAGGGCGTCTTGGCCAAAAGATCTTGCACGCCCACCAGGGGCGATTCGCGAACGATTTCAGTCTGCATTTTGGCGAGTCCCCTCGGTATCATAAAAGACAGGGCTGCACACCGAGGCGGTCGCGTACCCGCCATTGGGCAGGGCTACCGTTATTTTTTCACCCTGGCGCTCCAGGCCTCCTTGCAGCAACCCCAAAGCAATCGACCGATTGAGTATCGGGCTTTTATAGCTGGACGTAACATGACCGGTCATGACGACCGGCAACGTGCCGCCCACCTGCGAGACGATTTGCGCGCCCTCGGGCAACAACAGCGCGGGATCGTCGGGCAACAGGCCCACGAATTGCTTGCGATTGGCCTGCGCTGTGTGCGCGCGGCTTAAAGATCGCTTGCCGATGAAATCTTTCGTTTTTGCAACCAGGCCGCCCATGCCCAAATCGAAGGGAGACACCGAACCATCGGTATCCTGGCCCACGATGATGTAACCCTTTTCGGCACGCAAAACATGCATGGCTTCGGTCCCGTAAGGGGTGATGGAGTATGGGCGGCCCGCCTCCATCAGCGCATCCCAGACATGCTGGCCACAGTTGGCCGGCACATTGACCTCGTACGAGCGCTCACCCGAGAAACTGATGCGCATGACCCGCGCAAAGACACCCGCGAACGTGCCTTCACGAAAGCTCATGAAGGGAAACGCCTCGTTGGAGAAATCGATATCGGGGCATACCGCTTGCAATACCTTGCGCGACTTTGGCCCGACCACCGCAAAGGTTGCAAAATGATCCGTGACCGAGGTCATGTGCACCTTCAGATGCGGCCATTCGGTCTGGTGCCAGCGCTCCATCCAGTTCATGACGCGCGCCGCGCCGCCCGAGGTTGTGCTCAACAGAAAATGATCCGGCCCCAGGCGAATATTCACACCATCATCGAACACCATGCCGTTTTCATCGAGCATCAGTCCATAGCGGCATTTGCCCACACCCAGCTTGGTCCACAAGTTGGTGTATATCCGATTGAGAAATTCCGTCGTGTCTGGCCCCTGGATATCGATTTTCCCCAGGGTAGAGGAATCCATGATGCCCACGCTATTACGCACGGCAAGACACTCGCGCGAGACGGCCGCATGCAGGTCTTCGCCATTTTGCGGGTAATACCAAGGGCGCTTCCAGTTTCCCACATCCTCGAACAGAGCCCCTTGCGCGGCATGCCATTCGTGCAAGCAGGTTTTACGGATTGGATCAAAGAACTCGCCCAGTTCGCGCCCCGCCAGCGTGCCGAACGTGACCGGTGTGTAATTGGGGCGGAACGTGGTCGTACCGGTTTGCGGAATGGTTTTATTCAATACATCGGCCAATATCGCCATGCCGTTGATATTGCCCAGCTTGCCCTGATCGGTGCCGAAGCCCAGAGCCGTATAGCGCTTGACGTGCTCGATGGATTCGTATCCTTCGCGCACCGCCAGGTAAATGTCCGATACCGCCACATCATTCTGGTAATCGACGAATTGCTTCGTGCCACGGCCTACCCGGGCTTTATGTCCGGCCAGCCAGAGCGCCAGAATCGGGCTCTCGTGTATGGCCGGCGTAGCCCATGCGATGGCCTGCACGGCCGCAACGCCTGCGTGCGCCAAAGCGGCCTGCGCGGCCTCACCACCCCCTTTTAGAGCCTCGTCCAGCAAAAAATCGCCGTTCGCTGCGCCGGCGCTAAACGCCGGCTGCATGGCCTGCCCGGGAATGAAACAGGCTTTGGCGTCATGCCATATCGCCCGGCCGCCAGACTGTGCAAATAAATGCAGCACCGGATTCCATCCGCCCGATACGGCCAGCAAATCACAGGCCTGCTCGGCCAGGCTCTCTCCTGGAACCCCCTCTTTGCACGCAACGATCTGCACGCTGCGGATATGACGAGTGCCGCTGGCTTCAATCACCATGGCCCCATGCATGACCGATATGCCTTGACTCTTGGCTTGTTCAGGCAAAGACCCCTGCGTGGCGCTGCGGGCGTCAACCACCAGCACCGACGCGCCGTGGCGCTTCAGATCGATGGCGGTGCGATAGGCCTCGTCGTTATTGGTAAACACAACGGCCTTCTTGCCCGGCAGCACGCCATACTGATTGATATACGTGGAAACAGCCCCCGCCAGCATGATGCCCGGCAAATCGTTATTGCCAAATATCATGGGGCGTTCATGGGCGCCAGCGGCCAGGACCACCGCCTTCGCGCGCACTTTATACAGACGCTCGCGCACCCCGCGACGGCTGTGCAGCGGCAAATGGTCCGTCAACCGGTGGCTGACCGTCACGAGGTTATGGTCTTGATACCCGAAGGCGGTGGCGCGTGTCATTACCTGCACATTGGGGCAAGCCTGAAGCTCGGTCGCGATTCGTGCCACCCACAGGCTGGCCGGCTGGCCATCAATCTCGGCATCCTGGCTTAACAATGAGCCGCCCAATTCCGGATGATCCTCAACGAGCATTACCCGCGCGCCTGATTGCGCTGCCGTGTAAGCCGCCGCCAGACCCGCCGGGCCGGCGCCCACCACCAGCACATCGCAGTGAGCGTAGGTTTTTTCGTAACGATCGGGGTCGGATTGCCTGGGCGACGACCCCAAGCCCGCTGCCTCACGAATATGCGCTTCATATTTCGGCCATAGCTTCTTGGGCCACATGAAGGTTTTATAGTAGAAGCCCGCCGGAATAAAACGTGCAAAGCGCTGCACAAATGCCATGCGATCCTTTTCCAGGCTGGGCGACGCGTTCACGCTGCTTGCAACCAGACCGCTATAAAGCTCTACCTCGGTCGCGCGCGGATTGGGCACGGCATAGGCGCCTTCTTCCAGCTGGACGATGGCGTTGGGTTCTTCCACGCCTGCCGTCATAATGCCGCGCGGACGATGGTACTTCCAGCTACGCGCCACGAAATGCACGCCCGCGCCCAGCAAGGCCGAAGCCAGCGTATCGCCCTGAAAACCTTGGTACGTCCGGCCGTTGAACAAAAACTCCACCGGCTTGGAACGATCAACCCGCCCTGTTGAATCCAGACGATACGAGTGACTCATTCCGTTACTCCCTCATTGGGCTGCGCAAATTTTTCATAGCTTTTGATTTCATACGACACGGTGTCGCGCTCAAGCTTGAACCAGCGGCGGCACCCGTGGGTGTGGTGCCACTGCTCGCGGTGAACTCCACGAGTGTTCTCACGCATGAACACGTAATCGCCCCACTCTTTATCCGTCAGGTTCTCGCTGTCCACCGGACGCACAATATCGGCCTCGCCGCCACAGCTGAATTCGGCTTCGGCGCGTTCGCCGCACCACGGACACTTAATCAATAACACTGCTGACTCCGGAATAGATGGCACCCACAAGGGGTGCCGCTACAAAAACCAACTCGCCGCTCATGTAGCGGCAGCCCTTGTGGCTGCCACAAAACTTCGTTCAATGCGCAACCGCCGCTGCGCCATGCTCATCAATCAGATGACCGGTGTAAAAGCGGTCAAGTGAAAACGGTGCATTAATGGGATGCGGATTGTCGTTGGCAACCGTGTGTGCGAAAACCCATCCCGAGCCCGGCGTGGCCTTGAAGCCACCGGTGCCCCAACCGCAATTGAAATAAAGACCCTTGACATCCGTTTTCGAAATAATCGGACAGGCATCGGGCGACACATCCACCACGCCTCCCCACTGGCGATTCATGCGCACCCGGCTAAAGATCGGGAACATTTCAACAATGGCCTTCAGCGTCCCTTCGATCAACTGGAAGCTGCCTCGCTGCCCGTAACCGGTATATTGATCAATGCCCGCGCCAATTACCAGGTCGCCCTTGTCCGATTGACTGATATAGGCATGGATGGCGTTGGACATCACGACCGTGTTGATGATGGGTTTGATGGGCTCGGAAACGAGGGCCTGCAACGGATGGCTCTCAAGCGGCAGGCGTATGCCGGCCATCGCCGCCAGCACACTGGAATTACCCGCCGTCACCACCGCAACCTTTTTGGCCTTGATGAAGCCCTTCACCGTGTCGACGCCGGTTACCGCCCCGTTTTCACGGCGAATGCCCGTGACGCCGCAGTTCTGGATAATGTCGACCCCGTATTTATCGGCGCCGCGTGCAAAGCCCCAGGCCACCGCGTCGTGGCGCGCCACGCCGCCGCGACGCTGAAACGACGCGCCCATCACGGGATAGTGGCAATCCAGATTGATGATAGGCACAATTTCCTTGATCTGGGCAGGAGTCAGGAACTCGGCGTCCACGCCATTCAATCGATTGGCGTTGACTCGTCGCTCGGTATCGCGCACTTCCTGCAAAGTATGGGCCAGGTTCATTACGCCACGCTGGCTGAACATCACGTTGTAGTTCAGATCCTGCGACAGGCCTTCCCAAAGCCCCATGGCCGTTTCATACAGGCGGGCAGACTCATCCCACAAATAATTGGATCGGACAATGGTTGTATTGCGCGCGGTGTTGCCCCCGCCCAGCCAGCCTTTTTCGATGACTGCGATATTTTTCACACCATGTTCCTTGGCCAGGTAATAGGCCGTCGCCAGCCCATGGCCGCCGCCGCCGACAATGACCACGTCATACTCGCGCTTGGGCTCCGGGCTTTTCCAGGCCCGCTGCCAATTCTGGTTATAGGAAAGCCCATTACGGATCAGGCTAAAAATAGAATATCGGCTCATGGTTGCTCAGCATTCGATAACGTTCACGGCCAAACCGCCGCGCGACGTTTCTTTGTATTTGGTTTTCATGTCGGCGCCTGTTTGCATCATGGTTTTAATGACTTCGTCCAATGACACATAATGCGTCCCGTCGCCACGCATCGCCAGACGCGCGGCATTAATGGCCTTGACCCCGCCCATGGCATTGCGCTCGACGCAGGGGATTTGAACCAGGCCGCCGACCGGATCGCATGTCATGCCCAGGTTATGTTCCATGCCGATCTCGGCCGCATTTTCTATTTGCGCATTGCTGCCGCCCATGACAGCGGCCAGCGCGCCGGCCGCCATGGAACAGGCCACACCGACCTCGCCCTGGCAACCCACCTCGGCACCCGAGATGGAGGCATTTTCCTTGTACAGAATACCAATCGCCGCCGCCGTCAACAGGAAATCGACGACCCCATCGGCATTGGCCCCGGGGATGAACTCAAGGTAGTACTGCAATACCGCCGGGACGACGCCCGCTGCGCCGTTGGTCGGCGCCGTGACCACCCGGCCGCCTGCGGCGTTTTCTTCATTCACCGCCATGGCGTACAAATTGACCCAGTCCAGCATTGTCAGGGGGTCACGCGACGACTCCTCGGACTGCTCGGACAGCGCGCGGTACTGGGCCGCCGCACGGCGCTTCATTTTCATGGGGCCTGGCAAACAGCCCTGGGCCGCACATCCGCGCTTGATGCAGGCGGCCATGACATTCCAGATATTCAGGACTCCCGCGCGCACCTCTTCTTCGGAGCGCCAGGATTTTTCGTTTTCCATCATGAGACCGGCAATCGTCAGATTCGCGTCGTCCGCCATCTTCAATAATTCGGCGGCGCTACCAAATGGGTACGGAACTGGCGTATCGTCAGCAGCATTAACGCGCAGACCGTCGCAATTCATGACAAAGCCGCCACCGATGGAGTAGTACTCTTTTTTCATGAGCACGGCGCCGGCCGCATCGTTCGCAATAAACCGCATGCCATTCGAATGCAGGGCCAGTACGCCGCGTTTGAACTCGATATGCTGCTTTTCAACAAAGGGGACTGCAACCTGATTCAATAAGCAGATTTCCTCGCCGGCCCGAATGGCCTCGATAACCTGCGCTACGGCGTCCGGGTCGATCAGGTGGGGCTGATAGCCGCACAGACCCAACATAATCGCCTTATCAGTGCCGTGGCCTTTGCCGGTTGCACCCAGAGAGCCGTATAGCTCTATGCGCAGGCTGGCCACGGACGGCAGCAAATGGGCCTCTTCCAGGCGATGCGCGAAGCGTGCGGCCGCAATCATGGGCCCCACGGTATGTGAACTTGACGGTCCAATTCCGATTTTGAATAAATCGAAGGTACTCAGCGACATGCTTGTCTCCACGCCTGTGTTATTTTTATTGACCCGATAAATACCGGCATCGATAACACATGTGTAGTACACCAATCAAACGCCAGTCACGCTAGAACCAAGCCGCCATTCAACTGGAATATTTGCGGCAAACGTTGAAGGCCTAGGGTAAACCATTTGCTCAATAAAACTCGGTCCGATTCGGAAAAATCTCTTGGTAGTTGACGTCATCGAGTCCGGCCATTCTTTTTTCGCGCCGGAATACGCTGGGAGACACCGCGTATATCTGGCGAAATTCCCGCCCCATGTGGGAGGCATCGGAAAACCCGCAATCGGATGACACGGCAGAGATCGATTTATCGGTGTTCAACAAGGTCCAGGCCGCCACCCGCAAGCGCATGGCCCGGGCAAAGGCCTGGGGTGTCCTGCCGGTATCGGCCTTGAATACCCGTTCGAACTGACGGCTGGACACATTAAGCTTTTTCGCCATTTCTTCCAGTGTCAGGGTTTTGCTGACATGCTGCTCCATCAGCAGCATGGCGCGTTTCACCATGGGATGCGCCGACGGCTCCAGACCTGGAGGATGGGGTTGCGGCGAATTCATGGTATCGGCCCGATCCACCAACAAAATGCGCAACGCCTTCTGAACCGTGGACAGGTCGACGTGGCGCTTGAGAATAGCCGCCGCAACATCGATCGATGCCCGGCCTCCCGAACAGGTAATGCGACGATCATCCATCACAAACAGGCGGTCGGCAACCAGACGGGTGTGATCGACATGAGGAAATTGCTCGAGAAAATCCCAGTAATGAAACCAGCTGACGCAAATGCGATGCCTGGTCAGGGCGCCCGCGCGCATCAACGCAAAGGTTCCGGTGCAAATGCCGACCAGCGTCGTTTTCGTTTTACCAACGGCCTGGATAAAATCCAGTGTCGCCTGACTGGGCTCGGACCCCTTGCGCAACAGGCCGCCCACCACCACCACATAATCGAACCGCGCCGGGTCGCCCAGGTCTTCCCACGGAGTGGTTTCGATGCCGCAGCTTGCGCGAACAGGCCGCTTGGCGTCTCCAATAAGCGACCAACAGCACCTGACGGGGCGGCTGTTGTCGCCCTCGTCGCTAGCGAGCCGGAGCATATCGACCAGGCCCGAAAACGCCGTCAGCGTGAAATTGGGCAGCAATATTATGCCAAACCAAATCGGCTTGGCGGCTGTCGTGTCTGCGCAGGACAAGGCGCACCTCATAGTGAAATCATCGCTCGTATACCTGAGTTCAGGCAGTTTCATTCTATTCCGATCTGACGTTTTCCTGTTGTACTTCCAGCTCTACGTGTTTTGGCAGCCACAAGGGCTGCCGCTACATAAGGCGACAATTTTGGCAGCCACAAGGGCTGCCGCTACACTTGCGACGATTTGGCAGCCACAAGGGCTGCCGCTACACAAGGCGACAACTATGCCCACTGACACCAGCCTGCCAGCGAACCCCACGTTTTGCCTCAATATTGCCTGCCCAAGCCAAGCCGGCGAGGTGGCGGCCACCGTCGCATTCCTGGATCGCCACCACGGATATATCGATGAATTCCAGGTGTTTGACGACAAGTTCACGCAGCGCTTCTTTGTGCGTTGCGCCTTTCACTCCACGGAGCAAGGCGCCCTGCACCTTTCGGTGTTGCAACAGGAATTCCAGCAGATCGCCCGACAATTCGACATGGAATGGAAAATCTACGACATAAGGACAAAGCCACGTGTCCTGATCATGGTGTCGCGACTGGACCACTGCTTAAACGACCTGCTCTTTCGCTGGCGCATGAACGAGCTGCCCATGGACATTACCGCCATTGCGTCGAACCACACCCTTTTGCAAAACCTGGCCGAACAACACGGCTTGCCTTTTGTGCATCTGCCTATTACCCCCGAAACGAAACTGCAACAGGAAGAGAAACTGTTGCGCCTCGTCGACGAAACCCGCAGCGATCTGGTCGTCCTGGCGCGCTATATGCAGGTGCTCAGCCCCGCAACAAGTAAAAAACTGGCCGGGCGCGCCATCAATATTCATCACTCATTCCTGCCAGGCTTCAAGGGAGCCAAACCCTACCACCAAGCCTACGAACGTGGGGTTAAAGTCATAGGCGCGACCGCGCATTTCATTACCGACGACCTGGACGAAGGGCCTATCATTGAGCAGGTCGTCGAACGCGTCACCAACGCCCATGATCCCGACCAATTATTAACCGTCGGTCGCGACATGGAATGCCAGGCGTTGGCGCGGGCGGTCAAGTCGTTTATTGAGCGTCGCGTATTCATTAACGGCAACCGGACCATTTTGCTTTGAAACAAAAGGCCGGCGCCGCCCGTGGCCTCTCTAACCGGTAACTCCCTTTAGCTTATTCATTAAACGCGCAAACGGCGTAACGCGGCTTTCCTGTGGATCAATACCGAAACTCTCGGTAATACGGTCGAGAATGATGGCAAGCAGCACCACGGCCAAACCGCTTTCCACTCCCAGACCGATATCCAGGCGCTGGATGCTGGCCAGCACATCATTGCCGAGGCCGCCGGCGCCCACCATCGACGCAATAATCACCATCGACAGCGCCATCATGATGGTTTGATTAATCCCGGCCATGATCGATGGCATCGCATTGGGAATTTGCACCTTGAGCAATAACTGACCCGGCTTGCAGCCAAACGCCAGCCCGGCCTCGACGATTTCATTATTCACTTGGCGGATTCCCAGCGCGGTCAGGCGCACGGCCGGCGGCATGGCGAAAACCACCGTGGCCAGAATACCTGGCACCCGCCCAAGACCAAAAAACATCGCCGCCGGAATCAGATAAACAAACGCGGGCATGGTTTGCATCAAATCCAGGGCAGGACGGACAATCGTCGATACGGTTTTACTGCGGGCCGCCCAAATGCCCAGGGGGATGCCAAGCGCCAGACTGATCAAGGTAGACGAAAACGTCAGGCCAAGCGTGACGATCGTTTGATCCCAGAAATGAGTATTGTCGATAAGCAGCAAGGAAAGCAAGGTAAACAAGGCAAACCGCAAGCCCACGCGCCACAGGCCCAGCACGACAAATATGCAGATCATTACCCAGACGGGCAAATAGGCCAGCCCCGACTCTATCGCCCCCGAAAACGAATGAATCACAAACCCGAACGAATTAAAAATATTGCCGTGCTTATCCAGCATGTAATTAACGCCGGAATCCACCCAATGCCCCAATGGCAATTTATGGCTTCCCCACCAAAGCACCCACTGGGCTAGTTGATCGCTCATGCGCCACCCCTGTTTGCAGCAATCGTTTTAAGCACTGCGGCATGGCACAAGGCGCCGCAATAAACACCGCTTTGATTAACCACAGGCAAAGGGCGGTGCGACATCATCAGTACATCCATTAATTCGCTCATGAGCATGTCTGACGGAATCGTCGGAGAAAACAAGGGCGATGACGCGCCGCTGCGGCAACGTGCCAGCTCGTAATTATTCGGAATAAAGCCCTGCACTTGTTTATCCTGATCCAATAAAAATGCCCCCATGTCGTCGATATCGGCGCCCACGGATACGGTATCCGATAAATAGGGATATTCGATAATCGGAATACCTTCGGGCTCCAGAATGTCGGCGGCTGTCAAGTAGCGCGATGTATCGACGCCGTTGAAAAATGCGCGCACATAATCGTCGGCCGGATGGTTGATGACCTCTCGCGCCGTCCCGACCTGCACGAGAATGCCGCCTTTCATCACGGCAATGCGGCTGCCGATGCGCAGCGCCTCTTCCAGATCATGCGACACAAAAATGATGGTGCGCCGCTGCTCGCGTTGCAGATCGAGCAAGACGTCCTGCATTTCCCGGCGTTTCAAAGGGTCGAGCGCCGAAAACGCCTCGTCCATGAGAATCAGTGACGGATTGACGGTAAATGCCCGCGCCAGGCCAACCCGCTGCTGCATGCCGCCAGACAGCTCAAAAGGCCGCTTATGGGCAAACGCGGCCAACCCCACCTGCTCCAGGACCGCCAGGGCTCTTTTTTCCCGCTCTTTCTTGCCGACACCCGCAACTTCCAGGCCAAAACTGGCGTTCTCCAGCACCGTGCGATGCGGCATCAGGGCAAACGACTGAAACACCATGCTCATATTGCGGCGTCGCAATTCGGTGAGATCAGCCTGGTTCATCGCCGACACGTTCTGGCCGTCCATAAAAACACTGCCGGCGCTAGGTTCAACGAGGCGGTTGATCAGGCGAATCAGGGTGGATTTACCCGAGCCCGACAAGCCCATCAACACAAATATTTCGCCCTCCTGAACCGAGAAGGAAACATTATCAACACCAATGATTTGCCCTGTGTCGCGAAATATATCGTCTTTGCTCTGGCCTTTATTTAATAATTCGATAGCCAGATCGGGATTCGAACCAAAGACTTTATATAAATTCTTTACCAGGATTTTATCAACACTCATAGCGACCTCTTGCACAGCCGGAAGCGGCAACAATGCCCTCCCCGCCCATTCCATAACGACCACTGCCAAAAAGCGGCAATTAATTGTCTAAAAGCGACAAAATGCTGTGTATTTCTCATAAAAAAGCTTTATAAGCCTTACTGAAGGAAGGGAGTTTACGCCTCAATCGGCGTAGATTTCATAGGTGTTTGTCCTAGGAATAATTGGTCGTAAAAACTAGAGTGATTGTCGTTATCAGACAAACGAAAAACACCTAAAGCTGCCATTATTTGGCAGACACCGCGTCTTTGTAGCGGCAGCCCTTGTGGCTGCCATCTATCTAGTAACTATTCAGGAGATGATTCAAATGGCAGACAACCGAGGTGTCGTATACATAGGGCCCGGAAAGGTAGAAGTGCAGTCCATCCCATTTCCGAAGCTGGCCGATCCGCAAGGCCGAAAAATCGAACACGGTGTCGTGCTCAAGGTCGTTTCCACCAACATTTGCGGCTCCGACCAGCATATGGTTCGAGGACGAACCACGGCCCCAGCCGGCTTGGTGCTGGGCCACGAAATCACTGGCGAGGTCATCGAACTGGGGCGTGATGTTGAACGAATAAAAATGGGCGACCTGGTTTCCGTGCCATTCAACGTGGCTTGCGGACGGTGCCGCTGCTGCCTGGAGCAAAACACCGGCGTGTGCCTGACCGTCAATCCGGCCCGCCCGGGCGGCGCATACGGTTACGTCGACATGGGCGGCTGGATTGGCGGGCAGGCCGAATATGTCATGGTTCCCTACGCCGACTTCAATCTGTTGCGTTTCCCGGATCGCGCGCAGGCCCTGGCTAAAATACGCGACCTGACCTGCTTGTCGGACATTCTGCCAACCGGCTACCACGGCGCCATCATGGCGGGCGTAGGCCCTGGAACAACCGTATATGTGGCCGGCGCCGGCCCGGTGGGCCTGGCCAGCGCCGCCTCGGCACGGCTGCTGGGCGCCGCCGTGGTCATTGTGGGCGACGTCAATCCGGCGCGTCTGGATCACGCCAGAAAAGTGGGCTTTGAAACGGTAAACCTGTCGCTGGATGCGTCCCTCGCCGACCAGATTGCAGCCATTTTGGGAACCCCCGAAGTCGATTGCGCCGTTGACGCCGTCGGCTTCGAAGCGCGCGGCCACGGCCATTCGGGTTCGCAAAGCGAAGCCCCAGCCACCGTTCTTAACTCACTGATGGAAGTCACCCGGGCCGCGGGCAAGATCGGCATTCCAGGCTTATATGTAACCGATGACCCCGGCGCCTCGGACGCCGCCGCCAAACACGGCAATTTGTCGGTCCGCTTCGGCTTGGGCTGGGCCAAATCTCACAGTTTTTTCACAGGGCAAACGCCCGTCATGAAATACAACCGGGCGCTGATGCAAGCGATATTGTGGGATCGTATCAATATTGCGGAGATAGTCGGCGTACAAGTTATTACGCTGGATCAGGCACCCAACGGTTATGCCGAGTTTGACGCAGGTGTGCCCAAGAAATTCGTGATTGATCCGCACCAGGCATTACGGGCGGCGTAGCAGGCGGTGGGCGCCGTGCGGGCACACGGCGCCATTATTTATTGTGCTTGCGACCGTACCGCTCATTACCCACACCACTCATACTGATAATGCGCTTGGCCGACGCCTGCTTGGCCCGCTCTTCATTGATAAGCTGCTGAACGCCCGACTGTAGCGGACGAAATTTGGTTGGGGTACGTGGTTTAACAAGCATGGCTACCTTTTTATCAAAAGAGTCTCTGTAAATTGGACACTTAAAAGCCGGCGTGCCGGCTTGACAAACCCTGTTCGCAGCACACTGACAGTACCTCTACCATACACCTATTTGCCGGCACCTTCATGACAAGCCGCAGCGATCCAGCTATCATTCTTGCGGATGCGGCTTATTTGAACCACACTTGATACTGGCAAAGCCCCGTCCCGCCTCTCTATTCGGGGCAAACCCGGTGCATACTGCAACATCGCTTTCAAGACTGGAGAAAGTACCATGAGCAAGAACCACGATAGTAAAAAGGCCGAGAAAAAAGAGCCTCTTAAAACACCCAAAGAAAAAAAGGAAGCCAAACGCGCCAAAAAGGAAGCCAAGCGCTAAAAAACCTCTAAACACAGGCCTTTGCGCCGCGCCCGGCAGCAACTTCCTGGCCACATATGCGTTGGGGGCGACTATCGCAGTCGCCCCCAACGCATTTCCGGCAGCGCAATCGCTGCACTATTTCTTCATCGTGTCCTTGTCCATCGAGCTTTTGCCCATCGAATCTTTGCTCATCGAATCTTTGCTCATCGAATCTTTGCTCATCGAATCTTTGCTCATCGAATCTTTGCTCATCGAATCTTTGCTCATCGAATCTTTGCTCATCGAATCTTTGGACATCGAATCTTTGGACATCGAATCTTTGGACATCGCGCCCTTGGCCATGGAGCTCTTGCCCATGCTATCGTGACTCATGCCTTTTTTCGACATACTGCCATGGTCCATGCTGCTCTTGGACATGGCATCTTTATGCATGCTGTCGGCAGCGAACGCACTGACCGTACCCAGCGCCAAACCAACGGCAAAAGCGGAAGTGATGATTTTTTTCATGATGAAGTCCTTAAATTGAAAAGAATTAAAAAGAATGTAGCGGCAGCCCTTGTGGCTGCCATCTAAACCGCAACAAACCACCCCAGACAAACAACCTGGCACCCACAAGGGGTGCCGCTACATACTCGTGAAACCTGGCACCCACAAGGGGTGCCGCTACAAACTCGTGAAACCCGGCACCTGCCGGATCAACTGCCGCCAAACCAGTTGTAGCCCTGGTCTTCCCAATACCCGCCGGGGAAGGTATTGGTCACGGAAATGACTTGAATATGCTTGGGATTCTTGTAGCCCAGCTTGGTGGGAACCCGCAGCTTCATGGGAAAGCCATACTTGGGCGGCAAGGTCTGGCCGTCGTAGGTCAAGGCCAGTATGGTCTGCGGATGCAAGGCGGTGGGCATATCGATACTGGTGTAGTAATCGTCAGCGCACTTGAAGCTCACATACTTGGCACGCGTATCGGCCCCCACACGACGCAGGAAATCGGAAAATCTCACTCCGCCCCAACGACCGATCGCGCTCCAGCCCTCGACGCAAATGTGGCGGGTAATCTGGTCAGTCTGCGCCATGGCCCGCAACTGATCCAGTCGCCAGGCACGTTTGTCGGCCACCAGGCCCGCCACCTCGAGCCGGTACGTGGCTTCGTCCACATGGCGCACCTGGTCCTCGCCGTAATAGGCGTTGAACGGGAACGGCCGGGTAATCATCGCCTCCGGATACGTCGGCGCCAGTTTCGCCGGATCGAACAACCACCCCTGCACCGTATCGTTCATACGTGAAATGCGCGCCAGCGCCGTCTCAACGCTATCGTTATCGGACAAGGAGCACCCACTTAACAGGGCAACCCCTCCCAGAGTCAGCGTACGCTGGAAGAAGCGCCTGCGTGAGGGCTGCTCAATGCGACGATCCAGAATCGCACGGGCCTCTTTGACGATGGCCTCACCATCAAGCCCCGGAACAATAGGGTGTTTGAACACATTACTCTCCTTATCGACCACGGATCATCGTGATCAGGGTGCGCGGCACGAGCGCCACCATCAGCACGTGAAGCGCAACAAAGCACACGGCCAGAGCCATCGCAAAGAAATGCACCCGCCGGGCCATGTCATAGCCCCCCAACAGGTCGCGCAGCATCGGAAACTGTACGGATTTCCAAAGCACCAGGCCGGATATCACCAGCACAATCAGATCCGCAATAATTACAAGATAAGCCAGGCGCTGAACGCTGTTGTAGTGCCGTGGATCGGCATGAACCAGGCGTCCCCGAAGGGCCGCAGAAACATCAGCAAACAACGACTTCATCGTCAAGGGAAAGAATTTGTGCAACAAACGGCGCGAGGCCAGGTTGCACGCCAGATAAATGCAACCGTTTATCGCCAGCAGCCACATACCGGCAAAATGCCATTGCAAAGCCCCGCCCAACCAGCCGCCCAGGGTGATATTGTCGGGAAATGAAAATCCGAACAAAGGCGAGGCGTCATACACCCGCCAGCCGCTGGTCACCATAATGACAACCGCCAGCGCGTTGATCCAGTGCGTTACACGCAACCAGGCCGGATGCACAGCTTTTTGAATCGGAGCGGAGCGGGTCAACATAAGGCACCTTGACGATATTGACTTCAATGCCCGCATTATTCCGTGCCTCTGGTCGCTAAATCCTCACGTAAAGTTAAATTAATTGTGATAATTAACGGAGCCAAAATTGCGGATAATAAGCGCCATGGATCCCAAAAAACGCATTTTGATTGTCGAAGACGATATCCCCATTGCCGAGTTGCTATGCCTGCATCTGGGCGACGAAGGATATACGGTCGAACATGCCGCCGACGGGACCACCGGATTGCGGCGTCTGGAAGCCGGCAACTGGGACGCGCTGGTGCTGGACTTGATGCTGCCCGGCGTCGACGGATTAGAGCTTTGCAAACGCGCCCGGGCCATGGCCCGCTATACACCTATCATCATCACCAGCGCGCGTTCAAGCGAAATACACCGTATCCTGGGCCTGGAACTGGGGGCCGACGACTACCTGGCCAAGCCATTTTCCATTCTGGAGCTGGTCGCACGGGTCAAGGCCTTGTTGCGACGCACCGACGCCATGGCGCGCAATTTGCGCATCGATGCGGGCAGTCTTGATCTGCACGGTTTGAGCCTGGACCCGCTGGCACGCGAAGCATGCCTGGACGGCCAGGTCATTGAATTGACGCCGCGCGAATTCGACCTCTTGTACTTTTTTGCGCGCCACCCGGACAAAGTATTTTCGCGCATGGATCTCTTGAATCAAGTCTGGGGCTATATGCACGACGGCTACGAGCACACCGTCAACACGCATATTCACCGCCTGCGCAACAAGATCGAAGTCGATCCGGCCGACCCTCAACGTATCCTGACCGTCTGGGGGCGGGGCTACAAATTCGCGTCAACGTCAGAGACGCAGAAGGGAAAACTCTGATGAAAAACCTGACCCTGTCGCAGCGCTTGTCCGCCGTTTTTGCCATCTTGCTGCTGGCCAGTTGCGGCGCATCGGCCTGGTTGCAGATTGCCAGCAATACCCGGCATGAACAGGAAATCGTGCAGCGCATGTCGCGCGGCCTTGCTGCGCAAATCGCCGGAAGCAGTCAGCTCATGGATCGCAGCGGGCTGCGTTCCGCCGCAGTGCGCGAATTATTTGCGCAATTGATGGCCGTCAACCCCAGCGTCGAGGTCTATCTGCTTGACAATGACGGCCGCATCATCGGCCAGGATGCGCCCGCAGGGCATCTGAAACGCCAGCACGTCGGCACCGGTCCCATTAAACGCCTGCTGGCCGGCGCTAGCCTGCCGATTTTTGGTGACGATCCTCGCAGCATCAACGGCACCAAGGTGTTCAGTGCCGCGCCGCTACGCATCGACGGCCGCAACCAAGGCTATATCTACGTCGTTCTAATGGGTGAAACGCGCGATGCTCTGGCGGCCGATGTCGCCTCCAGCTCCACCTTGCATACCGTTTTATGGTTGATCGCGCTGGTCGCTTTAGTGGGCTTGCTGGCGGGCTTGATCGCCTTTGGGCTGATCACGCGCCCTTTGCGCCGGCTGACCGACACCGTGCGCCAATTCAACGCCAACAACGATGCCACCTCCCCGCCCGCGGCATCACCCGCGCACCACAAGGCCGGCGACGAAATCGTCATACTGAGCAAGGCGTTCGAGCAGATGGAGCAACGCATTCGCAATCAATGGCAAGAGCTCGCGCAGCAAGATCAGCAGAGGCGCGAAATGGTGGCCAATATTTCACACGACCTGCGCACGCCGCTCACCTCCTTGCACGGTTATCTGGAAACCCTGCTTGTCAAGGCAGACACGCTAAACGAAACCGAACGGCATCGCTATCTGGAAGTGGCGCTTGGGCAAAGCCGCAAAGTCGGGCGACTGGCCCAGGAATTATTCGAGCTGGCGCGCCTGGAATCGGGCCTGGTTCAGCCCAATATCGAAAATTTCTCGCTCGCTGACCTGGTTCAGGATATTTTCCAGAAATTCGAGCTCGCCGCTGAAGCCCGTCAACTGCACCTGGTGGCCGACATGCCTCACCCGCTACCCACCATCAACGCCGATCTGGGCATGATCGAACGGGTGCTCACCAACTTGCTCGACAACGCCATCCGTCACAGCCCGCCTCACGGAGAAATCAAGGTCGGCTTGCATTGCAAGCAGGGCGCCATAGAGGTGCAGATCAGCGACAGCGGCCCCGGCATCCCTGCGGAACTGCGCGGCAAACTGTTCAAGCGTTCCTCCACCTTAAGCCGTGCCAACCACAACAGCGGCGGGCTGGGCTTATTAATCGTGCATCGCATCCTGCAACTGCATCACAGCGAGATTCGCCTGATTCAGCAAACCGGCAAAGGCGCGGTATTTCGTTTTGAGTTAAGCGCCGCCGGCTGAACTGCTGCGTATTTTGGCAGCCACAAGGGCTGCTACAAGGGCGACCACAAAAACCGACATGGCGGTGCCTTTTTACCGCTAGAATTGTCTCTGCCGCCGGTTTCACAAAAATACCTTCCCATGAAAATACAATTGTTGCTCTTCGGATTGCTATGCAGCGCAAGTGCATTGGCTGCGGCGGGCTGGACGCCCGTGTCCGAGTCCCCCGGCGTCAACTACTACGCCAACGCCAGTTCGATCAAGCCTGAAAAAAACACACCCGGCATAATAGATGTATCGGTGCGCGCCGAATTCGCCAAGACCCAAACCGCGTCGTACAACGCAAACCTTTCATACCAATCCACGGTAACCGAGTACACCGTTGACTGCGCCAACGACTTCATATCGGTGCGAGGGGTCGCCTACTACTCCAGCGACAAGGCGCGAGGCAAGGCGCTAAAAAGCTATACGTTCAACGCCCCCAAGAAGCTGGACATCGTGCCCTGGAGCACCTTTGCCGACATCAAGAAGTACGCTTGCAAGAACGTGGCCAAGCCCGCCCAGGAACCTGCCCTGGAAGACATGAAGCCCACGATCATTCACGATACCCGCAAAAGCGCTTTCAGCCCTGGCGCAAAGTAATGCCATTTTTGAATCAATTGTGAATGCGAAAGCGAAGCGCAGACGTAGCGGCAGCCCTTGTGGCTGCCATCAATACGGCTAAACCCGCCTTTGTGATTATTCCGTACGACCAGTACCCCCCAAACCAAGCACAGGATTGCGTTGAATCGTGCAATGCCAAAAATTTAGCGGCAAGCCCCGCCGCTCGGGTCGGCCAAACAGCCGAGACAGATTTGCGAGTTCACAGAGTAGACTGTGATTACAAAAATCTTCACAAAGAATCAGAAGTTAACAAATATGGATGCATTTCACATTCATTTGGTTCTCTACGCGCTGGGCGCAATAGCGCTCGCTGTACTGGGCTGGATCACTTGGCGAGACGGGCGTGGCAAATGAAACACCGTCAAGTCATCACGCCCGGTTTACCGGACCGGGATAGGCCTACTGACACGTGACTGTAACGTCAGACAACGTTAGTTGCTTCTCAAATTTGGTCGACTTTGAGAACGACCCCGGCGGCATCCACGCGGAGAGTGCGCTCAGCGCGCGAGCCTAACACTTGCTGCCGTCGAGCACGAAAGCCAGCCTCTCCAATATGACATGAGTCTGGGCGGGGTGCCCTGTTTCCAACATGAGATGAGTCTGAAGCCTTCGCGCAAAGGGATCAAGCCGTCGATCATGAGGCATGGTGATCGATATGCAAGAAGAGAGTCTGGACAGCATTGAGCGTTTGGAACAGTTTTTGGAAGGGACCGCTGGGGCACTTCTCGATATTCGCCCAAAAGTTAATACTTTTGCCCTATGGCGTTACAAACACATACCGTCGGGCATGGCGGCTTGGAGTTTGTATTACCGACGACCTGAAATCGCTCAGGTGATTTTCGGTTTCCCCCACCACGCAACTAGAAACAACTAGAATTTAGATTAACCGGACATAAGAGAGGAAGAAAATGAATATGGGAATGAATATGGGGATGAATGGCTTTGGGATGATTTTTCCGCTGCTCGCATTTCTCCTGCTGATCGGAATACCTGCCGCTATGATTTTAGGGAAAGCAGGATATAGCCGTGCCTGGGTGATACTGGCGTTCATCCCGATGGTTAATTTGGTTGCCCTTTGGGTGTTTGCGTTTGCGAAGTGGCCTATAGTGGATCCCAAAGTCAAGACACCATTGAGCCAACGTTAAGAGGCGCAGCCTGGCTTCGCAGCGGAACGGCGCTGCCCCAGGCGCCCGCCTGGTAAACCGCATCCGGTGTTCGATAGCCCAGCGACCGATGGACTCTTTCCGCGTTGTAAAACGCAAATTACTGCGTCAAACCCAGCACCAACTCGGATACCCTTTCATCGGCCAGCTTGTATGGCTTGTCGCGGGGTTTGGCCTGCCGGATTGCCGTATCAGTCAACGCCATGAGCAACTCCCTTGGCATTGCCCCAGCGATAGCCTGAAAGCCCCTATTTCATTGAGTTTAGGGGCAATTTTGGGTCTACGGGTTTGGTGAGAAAGCCTTGTTCTCCAAAATATACCTATAGACAACAAAAAACCCGCAATGCCAGTAAACATGCGGGTTTAGTATACGGTAATCAATGGTCTTATACAGCTAACTGGCGGACAGAGGGGGATTCGAACCCCCGATACGCTATTCACGTATACACGCTTTCCAGGCGTGCGCCTTCAACCGCTCGGCCACCTGTCCTAACCTGCGTTTTTGTGAAAACGCGAAGTCCGCTATTCTAACAGAATCGAAGTTTTGGGTTTCAAAAGTGGAAAGGTCATATTGATTTAGAATGATTCGGTTGGCGGCAGGTGACGCTCCAGGTCCATGGAATCATGCAGAATTCGAAGTACGTCGATAACGTTTTGCCCTGGAATGCTATCTACCCGAAACATGATGAAATGCCGGCCTTTGCGCCCATTTCGAGCAACGTGCAGCGTCCGTATTTCAGAGCCAATCTCTGGGCGCCCTTTAACGCCAATGATCTCAGGCCCACCACTCAGCTCTTTAAGATTCGACATTAGCGTCTCAGCATAAACCCGCGCCTGCAACACCCCGAAATTTTCCACTGTCCAGAGTAAAATCTGACGGTAATCCGCCTCAGCCGAAGCTGACAGGCGAACGATCCAGGCATCCGTTCTCATTACGCATCAATAACTTCGGTAGCCACCGTCGCCAAATACCGATCAAGCCTATCCGCAGAATCAAAGCGGCGGAAAGCGCCCGCCTCAAAGTCAGCAATACCGAGCTTGGCCGCTTTGCGCAATGCAGTCAGGCGCCACTCATCTTCCAGCTCGCGGCGCTCGACCAGACGTAAACCTTCGCGCAAAACCTCGCTGGCGTTCTGGTAGCGCCCCGAAGTCACAAGCTCCTGAACAAGGTGCGCTTGATGATTGGTAAGAACAACATTTCGAGTCGGCATGGAGGCTTCTCTTCTAGAGCTGGCATATTGGCATACTATGCCATAAAAAACTTTGGAGCAACACCACTGGTGGGCATGAAGTATAGCCAGTGAACTACTGGTTTTATTTAATCATCACGCCCGCGTGAGTCGGCATTTTTATAGCTCAGCATCCGCTCCACATACCGCGCAATCATGTCGATTTCCAGATTGACGGCGCCCCCAACCGTTAGATGTTTAAGAGTGGTGACCTGCACGGTGTGCGGAATCAGGTTGATGCGAATTTCGCACCCCCGCGCGGTATCGTCGACCTGGTTAACGGTAAGGCTGACGCCATTGACCGTAATCGAACCTTTGTTCGCCAGGTATTTCGCCAGGTTCGCCGGCACATGAATGCGCAGATCCCAGGATTCGCCAACCGGCGCAAAATGGCTGACTTCGCCTAACCCATCGACATGGCCAGACACCAGATGGCCGTCGAGCGAGTCGCCCAGCTTGAGCGAATGCTCCAAATTGACATCGCCGGGCCCATCGAGGCCCGCCGTGCAATTAAGGCTTTCGCGCGAGACATCAACCTGGAAGCCATTGTTCTCCAGTTCCACTACCGTCATGCAGGCGCCCTGTATGGCGATGGAATCACCCAGGCGGGTGGCATTCAGCGGAAAGCCGGGCGCATGTATGTGCAAGCGCACGCCCGCGTCTTGATGGCCTTGTTTTAAGGGGGTGACCTGCGCGATATTGCCGACCGCGGCAACAATGCCTGTGAACATGGGTTACCTCTTTTGCTTGCGAAAATGGCACCCACGAGGGGTGCCGCTATACACCCTATTTAATCACAGGCTGCACGGCGCGCAGCAGGGCTTGCCAGCGCTCGGGCAATCGCGCACGCAGGCGGATATCGGGGGCGAGCGACAGAGTATCAAAAAATTCGAAGCGCTGCACCGCGTCCAGGCTCTGCAGCGCCGGCAGGCGCGCCATGCCCGGCGCATCGCCCAACAGCAGCGGCGCCATGTACACCAGCAGCTCATCAACGCATTGGGCCTGCAGCAAGGCGCCATTAAGCCTCGAACCGGCCTCGATATGGACTTCATTGATATCGTGAGCGCCAAGCCAGCGCATCATCTCGGCCAAGTCCACCCGATCATTGGTTGCGGACTGCACCGCTCCCGCACCCATTTCTCCCCTACTACCCGCGCCAGCCTGCGCATCGGACCGCCCCCCAGCATCGCGGCTGACGGTCGGCAGCTCTATGACCTGCGCATTGCGATCGGCCAGACGTGCCGCCTTGGCGGCATTGCTGCGTCGGGTAAAGATGAAGACACGGCTGCCATCGAAAAGGCGGGCGTTTTCAGGAATTTCAAAACGATTATCGACGACGGCCTTGATGGGGGCACGAACAACTTCCTTGGCGAGCAACTCGCCTGATGCTCCTGGCCTTTGGGCAGGCGCATTGGAAGACATGCTGCCGGCGCGAGCAAAACGCACATTCAATTGCGGGTTGTCGGCCAACACGGTGCCCACACCTGTTAACACCACGCAGCTGCGCGCGCGCCAATGATGGCCGTCGGCGCGCGCGTCGGGGCCGGTAATCCATTGCGACACACCGTTATGCAAAGCGCTGCGGCCATCGAGCGACGCCGCCAGCTTAAGCCATACCCACGGAGTCTTGCGCGTCATGCGCGCAATGAAACCTGGATTGACTGCCAGGGCTTCTTCGGCGCACACTGGAATGGTCACCGCAATGCCCGCAGCCCGCAATCGCGCCAGACCCTGGCCGCCGACCAGAGGGTTCGGATCAAGCATGGCCACCACGACACGCGCCGGCCGAGCCTCAATCAATGCGTCAACACAGGGTGGCGTGCGGCCATAATGGCTGCACGGCTCGAGCGTCACATAAACCGTTGCGCCGGCCACATCATGGCCTTTTTCGCGCGCATCGCGCAGCGCCGCAACCTCGGCATGCGGCCCGCCGGCGGCGGCGGTCGCCCCCTGGCCCAGCACCTGTGCGTCGCGCACAATGACGCAACCGACACGCGGATTGGGCGCGGTCAAATACAGCACTTGCTCGCTTAGCCTGATGGCCTGACGCATCCAGGCTTGGTCGCCAGGGAGAGGGGAGGACGTAGTCACGGAATAAATTGTAGACGTAGACACAAATCAGCAACGCGGCGCGAACGCGTCACGGCTTGCGGGCAACCTGGATTTCATCAATGGCTTTGACGAATTCGCCGATATCCTCAAAGCTTTTATACACCGAGGCAAAGCGCACGTAAGCCACTTGGTCGAGCTTTTTCAGCTCGGTAATGACCAGCTCACCGACGTGGCCCGAACTGACCTCGCGCAAGCCGCTGGCCAACAGGCTTTCTTCAATGCGTGCCACCGCTGCATCAACGTCTTCCGTGCTGACCGGCCGCTTGCGCAAAGACAGGTTCAAGCTGCCGCGCAGCTTGCCCGCATCGAACTCGACCCGTGTACCGTTGCGCTTGACCACGGCCGGCATGACCAGTTCGGCCCGCTCATAAGTCGTAAACCGTCGGTCGCAATTGGTGCAGCGGCGCCGGCGGCGTATGGTATCGCCCTCTTCCGAGACTCGAGAGTCGATAACCTGAGTATCGAAGCTACTACAGAACGGGCATTTCATCGTAGCGTACAGGCCCGCCAGGCATAGCGGGCCAGCCCTGTTTTAGCGATACACCGGCAAACGCGCCGTCAGTTCATTGACACGCGCGCGAACGTCGGTAATTACGGTTTCGTCGTGCGGATGGTCGAGCACGTCGGCAATGAGATGCCCCGTAAGCTCTGCCTCGCCCTCTTTGAAGCCGCGCGTTGTCATGGCCGGAGTGCCCACACGAATGCCGCTGGTGACAAAAGGCTTTTCCGGGTCGTTCGGGATGGCGTTCTTGTTGACCGTAATATGCGCCTGCCCCAGAACCGCTTCGGCTTCTTTGCCGGTAATGCCTTTGGCGCGCAAATCGACCAGCATAAGATGGCTTTCGGTGCGGCCCGACACAATGCGCAAACCACGCTTGACCAGGGTGCGGGCCAGCACATCGGCATTCTTGGCGACTTGCGCCGCATACACCTTGAACTCGGGCGACAGCGCTTCCTTGAAGGACACGGCTTTTGCGGCAATGACATGCATCAGCGGGCCGCCCTGTATGCCTGGGAAAATCGACGAATTGATGGCCTTTTCAAACTCGGCTTTCATCATGATGACGCCGCCGCGCGGACCACGCAGCGATTTGTGCGTGGTCGACGTCACGAAGTCGGCATGCGGAACAGGATTGGGGTAGACGCCCCCGGCGACCAGGCCCGCATAGTGTGCAATATCCACCATCAGCAAAGCGCCGTTATCGTGCGCAATGCGCCCCATACGTTCGAAATCGATATGCAGCGAATAGGCCGACGCACCGCCTACGATCAACTTGGGCTTGTGTTCTTTGGTGAGCTGCTCGAGCTTGCCGTAGTCGAGCACTTCGTTGCCATCGAGACCATACGAAATGAAGTGATAGAGTTTGCCCGAAGCGTTGACCGACGCGCCATGCGTCAGGTGGCCACCTTCGGCCAGGCTCATGCCCAGCACCGTATCGCCAGGCTTTAATACCGCCATGTACACGCCCTGATTGGCCTGCGAACCCGAATTGGGCTGCACATTGGCAGCCTCGGCGCCAAACAGTTGTTTGAGGCGATCAATCGCCAGCTGCTCGACAATGTCAACATTTTCGCAACCGCCGTAATACCGCTTGCCGGGATACCCTTCCGCATACTTGTTGGTCATCTGGCAACCCTGAGCCTGCATGACCGCCGGACTGGCGTAGTTTTCAGAAGCAATCAATTCGATGTGCTGCTCCTGACGTACATCTTCTTTCTGGATTGCGGCCCAGACATCGGCATCGACCTGATCGAGAGTAAGGGAACGATCAAACATTTGGCATCCTACGGGTTAGGGAAGGCGAAAGGGAATCTACAAAGTATTCAATTTTAGCGCGAATCGAGCCAGCCCCCCAATACATAAGCGACAAACAGGCCAACATATACGACGCGGGGATAGAGGGTTTTGGGTGGGGTTGGGGTGATGTTGAGGTGATGTTGTTCACCGGAAACGCTACGGGCTGCGAATGCCACCCACGAGGGGTGGCGCTACAGGGTGGCGCTACGGGGGGGGGGGCGCTACGGGCTACACCGTTTTGATCAGTCGCGGGTTCAGTGTATAAACGCCAGAGAGGGAGGCTTGCGCAAGAATATGGCCGCCAATGGCCTTTAGCACCTCTGCGCCGCCAAAACGGCCCTCCAGCGGCACATGCTCGATATCCAGCGCATACACAGTGAAGCGATAACGATGCACGATCGAATCGTTCCAGGGCGGGCATGGGCCATCGTAGCCGAAATAATCGCCGCTCATATCGCCATCGCTCGCAAACCAGGAGGTAAAGTCGTTGATTCCCTGGCGCGCATCGTTGGGCGCCATCGGGCCACTTTTGCCACGAGGCGTAACGCCGCGGGAATAGGCCCCCTCGGCAATCTCCGTCGTCGTGGCCAGCAAGTCCACCAGCACCCAATGGTAAAAATCAACGCGCGGCAAATCAGCCGGCACTTCCCGACCCTCTTGGTTCACATCGTCGGGCTTGCTGGGTACATCGGAATCGCAGCAAATCAGCACATACGATTGCGTGCCGGCCGGCGCGCCAGACCAGGCCAGTTGAGGATTACAGTTCCCCGCCAGCGCCACATGCGCCGCCGCATCCACACGGCCAAACGCATTACGCTCCGGAATCATCTTTTGGTCGGAAATCGATGTACTGGTAAGCTTCATGAACTCTCTCCGAAATAAAACAACTAACCGTTTAGCGTGACGCGCGCAAACTTGCGCTTGCCCACCTGCACAACGTACGTGCCCGCAGCCAACAGCAGCGACTTGTCTTCAATGCGATCACCGTTGACGCGTACGCCACCCTGCTCAACGTTGCGTTGCGCCTCGGCGCCCGAAGCCACCAGCCCCGCTTCGCGCAACACCTTGAGTATGCCCAGGGGCGCTGCGCCAATCTGAACTTCGGGCATGTCCTCGGGAAGGATGCCGTCGCGAAATCGCGCTTCGAATTGCGCCAGGGCCTCGTTGGCGGCGCGCTGCGAATGAAAGCGCGCCACAATTTCCTGCGCAAGCAACACTTTAGTATCGCGCGGATTACGCCCCTCTTTCACATGATGTTGTAACAATTCTATTTCATCCAGCGAGCGGAACGACAGCAGTTCGTAATAGCGCCACATCAGCGTATCGGAAATCGACATCAACTTGCCGAACATCGAATCGGGTGCCTCCGAAATGCCTATATAGTTGTGCTTGGATTTGGACATCTTGTCGACGCCATCGGTGCCCTCCAGCAAGGGCATGGTCAGTATGCACTGGGGCTCTTGGCCGTATTCTTTTTGCAATTCGCGCCCAACCAGCAAATTGAACTTCTGGTCGGTGCCGCCCAGTTCCAGATCCGCCTTCAACGCCACCGAATCGTAACCCTGCATCAGGGGATACAGGAACTCGTGCACCGAAATGGGAATACCGCCCTTGAAGCGCCGCGTGAAATCTTCGCGCTCCATCATGCGCGCCACCGTGTAGCGCGACGCCAGTTGTATCAGGCCGCGAGCGCCCAGGGGATCGCTCCATTCGGAGTTGTAGCGAACCTCGGTCCGGGCCGGATCCAGTACCAGGCTGGCCTGCGCGTAATAGGTCTTGGCATTTTCCTGGATCTGCTCGGCCGTCAGCGGCGGCCGGGTGACGTTGCGCCCGCTGGGGTCGCCTATCATGGAGGTGAAATCGCCAATCAGAAAAATAACCGTGTGCCCCAGGTCTTGCAACTGCCGCATCTTGTTAAGCACCACGGTATGGCCCAGATGGATATCGGGCGCGGTGGGGTCCAGGCCCAGCTTGATGCGCAGAGGAACCCCTGTCACGCGGCTGCGGGCCAGCTTCTTTACAAATTCGGCTTCAACCAGCAACTCGTCGCAACCTCTTTTTGCAATACGCAGATCGGCTTCAACTTCGGGGGTGAGTACAGACTCGGTGGGCGACATAACAAACCGTATTAGTAAAAAATAACAAAAAATTACTCGAAAATTCGAGCTGAGTACGTTAGGATAACGTGCGAACGAAATCCCTGCACGCAGCCAGCGCTTGTTGCTGCGGGCGCCGATCGTATCAAGTGCCTGTGGGTTGCCCAGGCAGACACCCATGCACAAAGCGTTAGCTGCCTTCGAGCCGTCTCGTCGAAACGCATTTACTAGGTTTTAGCTTTATGTTTACAAAAGGGACCCAAAACCCTTCATTTCCGGCAGACACACACCCTGCCCACCTTCGCACCCCTGTTTACATTAGAAATGGCCTGATTTCCGTGGCGCTGGGCTTGTTTCTGACCGCTGCGGCGCTCGCCGTTGTCAGGCCGAGCGACTCCAGCATTGATCTTCCGCTGATTCATGCCACTCGGCAAAGCATCGCCTTGCCCAAGCCATTTCCGGCGCCTGCCGACGGTTTCGACCAACCTTTTATCAGCGAAACTCGAATCCGCGCGGGCGACACACTGTCGGCCCTGTTGCAACGCTTGCACATACAAGAGCCCAAATTGCAGCAGTTCCTCGCGCACAACAAGAACGCGCGCGCCATCTACAAGCTGCGGCCCGGACGCACCCTGCGGGCCGCGCTCGACCAGAAGGGCCATCTGGTCTGGTTGCGATACAACCATACGCCCGGCGCAAGCGAAAGCAACCACTACGTGTCCAGATGGCTGGAAGTTGAACCGGCCGAAGGGGGCACCTTTATCGCCACCGAGCGCAGCGCGGCTGCGGATCGGCAAATCCGCGTGGCCGAGGGCGTCATCACCAGCTCGCTGTTTGGCGCCACCGACGCGGCCAACGTGCCCGATGCCATCACCTTGCAGATGACCGACATCCTGAGCAGCAAAATCGACTTCATGCAAGACCTGCGGCACGGTGATCGCTTTCGCATTGTCTACGAGACCTACTCGCACGACGGCATCGAGGTCGGCACGGGCCGCATACTGGCGCTGGATTTCATCAACCGCGGCCACGATCACGAAGCGGTCTGGTTCGCCCCTACGCAGGGCTCGGGCGCCTATTACGATTTCAGCGGACGTAGCCTGAAAGGCGCTTTCTTGCGCACGGCGCTTAAATTTACGCGCATCAGCTCTACTTTCGGCATGCGCTTTCACCCCCTGCACCACACCTGGACAGGTCACATGGGGGTGGACTACGCCGCGCCCCGTGGCACCCCCATCCACTCCACCTCGGATGGCACGGTGAAGTTCATCGGGCAACAAAACGGCTACGGCAACGTCATCATCATCCAGCACGATAAGCATTACTCTACCTTGTACGCCCATCAAAGCCGGTTTGCCGCAGGCTTGAAGCGCGGCGAACATGTCACGCAAGGCGAGCTTATAGGCTATGTAGGAACGACCGGCTGGGCCACAGGCCCGCACCTGCATTACGAATTCCGCATAGACAATCGTCCGGTCGACCCACTCTCGGCCAAGCTGCCTATCGCCCATACACTTGAAGGCCCCGAACGCGTAGCCTTTGAACGCACGGCGGCCGGCTATAAAGAACAGATACACTTGTTGGCCGATCTGCAAAGCCAGCGCATTCAGGTCGCGCAACGCTGAAGCGGTCGCTTTGGTGAAACGCTGTACATTCTTGCGAGCCCGTCGATGTCCTCTCACTCTTTATACATAGGGCTAATGTCGGGTACCAGCACAGATGGCGTCGATGGCGTGCTGGCCGATTTAAGCCGCCCAGGCCATCCGCAAATTCGCGCGCACGTCTCGCTGCCCATGCCTCAATCTTTGCGCCAGGAATTTCTGGCCCTGAACCGCAGCGGCCCCAACGAGCTGGCGCGAGCGGCCCTGGCGGGTAACGCGCTGGCACGGCTATACGCGCAAGCGGTGCATTCTCTGCTTGAACAGGGCCACACGCGCGCCAACGACGTGCAGGCCATCGGCGCGCACGGACAAACCGTAAGACACGATCCGGCGGCCGGCTATACGCTGCAAATCAATGCCCCGGCACTGCTGGTCGAGCTTAGCCGCATTGCCGTCATCGCCGACTTCCGTACCCGCGATGTGGCCGCAGGCGGGCAAGGCGCGCCGCTGGTTCCGGCATTTCATCAGGCAGTGTTCACCAGCGACCAGCCGCGCGCCGTTCTGAATCTGGGCGGCATCGCCAACGTAACGGTGCTGCATCCGGGCGAGCCGGTGCGCGGTTTCGATACCGGCCCGGCCAATGTCTTGCTGGATACCTGGTGCCAGGAAAAAACCAGGCAGGCCTACGACACCAATGGGCTCTGGGCGGCCAGCGGCCAGACTCACCCGGCTTTGCTCGAAGCCCTGCTGCGCCAGGAACCCTGGTTCGACCTGCCTCCGCCCAAGTCAACAGGCCGCGATCTTTTTAACCGTACCTGGCTCGAACAGCGCCTGGCGCCGTTCAGATCCGACAATATCCCCAACCACGATGTGCAGGCCACCCTGCAAAGCCTGACGGCCCACAGCATTGCGCAGGCTATCGAACGCTACGCACCCGCTACGCGCGACGTGTTGGTGTGTGGAGGAGGCGCCCTGAACCTGGGGCTGGTGCACGAGCTCGAGCAACTGTTGGCGCGACCTGTATTCCCAACTGTTCGTATGGGTGTCCCGGTGCAATTGGTAGAGGCGCTGGCCTTTGCATGGCTGGCGCAAGCGCACGACCAGTCGTACCCGGCCGGGTTGCCGGAAGTCACCGGCGCCCGCCATCCCAATATTCTGGGGTGCCGCTATCCGGTGTGAAAATGGCACCTGCAGGGAATTCGTCGGTGCATGAAAATGGCACCCACAAGGGGTGCCGCTACACAAACCTGCCCGTGAAGTTTGTAGCGACAGGCCTTGTGCCTGTCACCGATGCAAAATACCGTCGTCTCGGAAAAACGATGGCACCCACAAGGGGTGCCGCTACGTGATTGGACGGTACGTTTTTGTAGAGGCACCCCTAGTGGGTGCCATTTCGACCAGCGAACTCAGGCCGAAAACGAAGACCCGCAACCGCAAGTTGAATTGGCGTTCGGATTGCGGATAACGAACTGGGACCCTTCGATATCGTCTTTGTAGTCGATCTCGGCGCCCACCAGGTACTGGAAGCTCATGGGGTCGACCAGCAACTGCACGCCTTCTTTATCGATAGTGGTATCGTCGTCGTTCACGGTTTCATCGAATGTAAATCCGTATTGAAAACCGGAGCACCCGCCCCCCTGCACAAATACGCGCAATTTGAGCTCGGGATTGCCTTCTTCAACCAGCAGGTCTTTAACCTTGGCCGCAGCCGCATTGGTAAATAGAATGGGAGCCGGCGGCGCTTGCAGATCAACAGATTCAGTCAGGGTATTCATTTGGCACTCCAAAACAAGCAAATAGCTATTGCAACAATAACACAAGCGTGCTGAATTAATCGGCAGCCTCCACGTTGGCGCTATTGGATGCACGCAACGCCGTGCCCTCCAAAACATTAAGCGTGACGGCCTGGGGCACAAAACCGTCGGGCAAGGCCAGCAAACCCTGGCTGCGCGCAAACTCGTCGAACTTCAGTGCAAATTCGTCCTCGGCAGCGCTGCGCTTGCCGGCCGGCGCGTTCGCGGCGTCGGCCTGCGCCGGCTCGAGCTTTATTTGAACCACCTTGCCCCGCTGCAAACCCTTAGCCACAAATTGCATCACGCCACTGAATGGAGTGTCTCCGGGTGCATTACGCATCAGCAACACGCGATAGCTCAAGGCAGCGCCTTGAAGACGCACCTCGAACGCACGCACGCTTATTGTCCCCTTGGGCCCGACAGGCAACAACTGATCGTAAAACGCCAGCTGATCACGCGTCTGGGCCAGATTGTCCTGCGTCTTTTTCAGCGTCGCTTCAAGGCCACTGCGCGTGCTTTTCTCAACAGCCAATTGGCCGCCGAGTAGATCTGCCTTGGCTTGTGCCGCAGCCAGGTCTGTCTGCCCTTGCGCCACGGCCTGCTCATATTGAACCTGGAGCCGCGCCAATTGCCGGCCAGACTGATCCCGCAAGGCATAACGCCCTGCAACCACGCCGATGACAAGTGCCGTAAATAGCCCCAACCCGATTTTCCACCGGCTCGTTCCCGGCTTGTCAGGCGCCCTTGATTTCGATCCGACTGCATGAATATCGCCCATGAAATACAGACCTCTTCGCGCTGCGCAAGTTCCGCCCAGGCGTGGTAAGCAGGTGTTAAGGCAATACAGCCAGATGTGTCAGGCCCGTGTCTTCGGGCAAGCCAAACATGAGATTCATGTTTTGAACAGCCTGGCCCGACGCCCCTTTGACAAGGTTGTCCTGGGTTACCAGGATCACCAGCTGGTCGCCGCCTTCGGGCCGATGAACGGCAATGCGCAGATAATTCGATGCGCGCACCGAACGCGTCTCGGGCAGGCTGCCTGCGGGCATGACATCGACAAATGCCTCATTGGCGTAGCGCTGCTCGAACAAAGCCTGAAAGTCGGTATCGAGCGCCTCGGGCAAAATACGCACGTAAAGCGTGGAAAACATGCCGCGCACCATGGGCACCAGATGAGGCACGAAGGTAACCCCCACCGGAGCGCCGGCCAGGATATTGAGCTGTTCGGTAATTTCAGGATGATGACGATGCCCTTTGACCGCGTACGCCTTGAAATTATCGCCCGCCTCGGAATACAAAGTGCTGACCTCGGCCTTGCGGCCAGCGCCCGATGTGCCAGATTTGCAGTCGGCAATAATGTGCGAGACGTCAACCAGGTGTTTGCCGCCTTCGATGAGCGGAGCCAGGCCCAGAATAACCGTGGTGGGATAGCAACCCGGATTGCCGATCACCTTCGCCTGCGCAATTTTGGCGCGGTTCAGTTCGACCAGGCCGTATACCGACTGCGCCAGAATCGCCGGGCAGGCATGCGGCATTTTGTACCAGTCCTGAAAGACGCGGGTGTCCTGCAAACGGAAATCGGCCGCCAGGTCGATAACGCGCACCCCATGCCCAAGCAGTTCTTCAGCCTGGCTCATGGCAACCCCGTGCGGCGTGGCAAAAAATACCACATCGCAGTCGTGCAATGCCGCCGCGTCAGGCGTCTGGAAACGCAGCGCAACCCGGCCACGCAAATTGGGGAACATGTCGGCCACCGGCATGCCGTCTTCTTTACGCGACGTAATCGCCGTGAGCTCGACCTGCGGGTGCTCGGACAACAGGCGCAGCAATTCCACGCCCGTGTAACCCGTGCCGCCCACAATCCCAACCTTGATCCGAGAATCTACCGCCGCAGTCATGATGATTTTTCCGAAAAAATAATTTTTGAACTTCAATTATGCAGCAAAGCGTCCGCGCACGCGCAAGATGCGTGCGCAAAAGGCAGCACTACATGACGCTCTGGCCTTTTATTATCGATGCCATCCTGATGGCAACGGTTTTGGCAGCCACAAGGGCTGCCATTACTACATGCAAACGTAGCCGCGGAACCATACAAAAAACCCCGGCAAACGCCAGGGCTTTTTGTTGTACCAGGCTGCAAGCAGCCCGCAAAGCGTTAGCGTTTGCTGAACTGCTTGCGGCGTCGCGCTTTGTGGAAGCCGACTTTTTTACGTTCGACTTCCCGCGCATCGCGCGTCACCAGACCTGCTTGTTTGAGCGAAGGTTTCAGCGTTTCGTCGTAATCAATCAGTGCACGGGTAATGCCGTGACGCACCGCGCCGGCCTGGCCGCTTTCGCCGCCGCCATGCACATTGATGTGAAAATCGAACGATTCGAGATGGCCCGTCAGTTCGAGCGGCTGACGCACGACCATACGGCCCGTTTCGCGAGCAAAATATTCGTCCACGGGCTTGCCGTTGACAACGATCTTGCCCGACCCTTTTTTGAGGAACACGCGTGCCACCGAAGTCTTGCGGCGGCCAGTTCCATAATTCCAGTTACCGATCATGATCTATCCTTAGAATTCCAGCGGTTTGGGCTGCTGAGCAGAATGTGGATGCTCGGCGCCTGCGTAAACCTTGAGCTTCTTGATCATGGCGTAACCAAGAGGGCCTTTGGGCAACATGCCTTTGACCGCTTTCTGGATTGCGCGACCAGGAAAACGCTGTTGCATTTTCTCGAAGGTGGTCTCGGATATGCCGCCCGGATAAGTCGAGTGACGATAGTATTTTTTGTCTTGCGACTTGTTGCCGGTAACGACAACGTCGGCAGCGTTAATAATGACGATGTAATCGCCGGTGTCAACGTGGGGCGTGAATTCTGGCTTGTGCTTGCCGCGCAAACGACGTGCGACTTCGCTGGCCACACGACCGAGGACCTTGCCGCGGGCGTCAATCACGTACCAGTCACGCTTGACTTCATGCGGCTTGGCCACAAAGGTCTTCATGATGGTTCCTAAATAATATTATGTCGATTGCCGGGCGCTGATGCCAACCCGGCCTGATTCCAATTTCCCCTTGCCTCCCAAGGCTAAAAAGCCAAGGATCGCCTAAGCGTTGTATTTCGCCCGTGCAAACAGCAAGGAAAGCCAAGTATCATAGCATAACCGGCAAACGCAAGCGTCGCGGCCATGCATCGGGGCTTATTTCTGGCGACTGGCCAAAACAATGCTCATGTAATTGTTAAAAGAGCCTTCTGCAACCCGAAACCAGGGCACCACGTTGTCGCGAAACCCCATATAGCTCTCGTACAATTTCTTGAACAAGGGGTTTTTAGCCGAAAGCTCGGCGTACACGGCGTTGGCTGCCGTATACGAAGCGTCCATGACCTCACGCGGGAAGGCCTTGAGCACAGCGCCTTTGGCAACGAGGCGACGCAGTGCGGCCGGGTTGTTGGCATCGTAATTGGCCAGCAGTTGCACGCCGGCATAGCGGCTCGCGGCCTCAATCAAGGCCTGATAAGGCTTGGGCAAACCATTGTAGGCTCCGTCGTTCACATACAACGACAGCTGTGCGCAGCCTTCCCACCAGCCGGGGTAATAATAGTATTTGGCAACCTTGTTCAAGCCCAGCTTTTCATCGTCTAATGGGCCCACGAACTCGGCCGCATCCAGCGTGCCATTTTCAAACGAAGAATAGATATCGCCTGTGGCGATTTGCCGGGGCACCACGCCCAGACGCGAGAGCACTTCGCCCGCCAACCCGGCCGTACGCATTTTCAGACCCTTCAGGTCGGCGACAGCGTGGATTTCCTTGCGATACCAGCCACCCATTTGCGTGCCGGTATTGCCCATGGGGAAGTTAATAATGTGACGCGGCGCAAACATTTCCCGCGTCAACTTCATGCCGCCGCCCTCCAGCATCCAGGCATTCATCTGGCGCGCATTCAAGCCAAACGGCACAGCGGTATCAAAGCAAAATGCCGGGTTCTGGTCATAGTAGTAATACGAGGCAGTCTGGCCGCATTCAACCGTTTTATTACCCACCGCATCCATTACGCCCAGCGCCGGAGCCAATTCACCCGCAGGGTACGCGCGAATCGAGAAATCGCCTCCTGAGGCTTCCTCGACCATTTTGCAGAATACTTGCGCCGAGCCAAACAACGCCGGCTGCGCGGCCGTGAAGCTGGACGCCATTTTCCAGTTGATTTTGGGGCTGCTCTGTGCGAATGCCGGCACGGCGACAGCCGCCGAACCTGCCATCGCTCCAAAGCCCGCTTTCTTTAGAAATGAACGGCGCTGCACTGTTGACGCTCTCCTTATAGCCCCGCGATAGCCATTTGTTCGATCAGGATCGAGCCTGTCGATTTCGATCCGCGAGCAGTCGCATCGTTGCCTACGGCCACAATCTGTTTGAACATATCGGCCAGATTTCCGGCAATGGTGACCTCTTGCACCGCATGGCGGATTTCGCCGTTTTCGACCCAATAACCAAAGGCCCCGCGGGAATAATCCCCCGTGACGTAATTCACGCCCTGGCCGATGAGCTCGGTGACCAGAAAGCCGCGATGCATTTTCTTCAACATGGCGCGAAAGTTATCGCCGGGCCGCGTCAGGCGCGAAGTCAGGTTAAGGTTGTGCGAGCCGCCCGCATTGCCCGTGGTTTGCAGGCCCAGCTTTCGGGCCGTATAGCTGGACAGAAAATAACCCTGCAATACGCCCTCGGACACCACCATGCGCGGTCGGGTTCGCACGCCCTCGTCGTCGAAAGGCGTACTGCCCATGGCACCTGGCGTATGAGGATTTTCCGATATATCCAGATGGCTGGACAAGACTTGCGTATTGAGCGAATCCATCAAGAAACTGGCTTTTCGGTACAAGGCGCCGCCACTGGTTGCCTGCACCAGTGCTCCCAGCAGTCCCACCGCGACAGGCGCTTCGAACAGCACCGGGAAGCGCCCCGTTTTAATGCGGCGCGCCGACATCCGGGCCAGCGTTCGTTCGGCGGCATAGCGCCCGACCGCTTGCGCATCAGCCAGCAGCGCAGGGTTGCGCTCGGACGAATACCAGTAGTCGCGCTGCATATGAGCGCCTCGTCCGACAATCGGCGCCACCGACACACTGTGCCGGGAATAGGGGTAGCCGCCCATGAATCCGCGGCTATTGCCCAAGACGAAATGCCCCTCGTAGGTGTCCACCGAAGCGCCATCGGTATTGGTGATCAGGCGGCTGGTTGCGCGCGCCGCGCGTTCGGCCAAAAGTGCCAGCTCGGCCGCGCCATCGGCCGAAATATCCCAGGGATAATGCAGCTGAAGATCGGGGTAATCGTGCGCCAGCAACTCGGCTTCAGGCAGTCCGGCGGCCGGATCGGCCGCCGTATAGCGGGCAATATGCCAGGCCGCCTCGACCGTTTCGCGCAGCGCCGCGGCGGAAAAATCCGACGTGGACGCCGAGCCGCGCCGCTGGCCGGCAAAAACGGTCAGATCCATGGACCGGTCGCGGGTTTGCTCGACTGTTTCAAGATCGTTATTGCGCACCGACACCGACAAGCCGCAGCTCTCGGACACCTCGACCGCCGCATCCGAGGCGCCGATGGCCCGGGCCTGACGCAATGCGTCTTGCACCAGCTCGCGAAAATGCGCCTGGTTTTCAGGAATGGATAAATGTGATGTGGAATGTGGGTTCATTGCGGCTCTTTCAATCCGTTATCATAGCCAATTATTCAGTATTCACGTTTCCCCATGCCCAACGACGCTACCGAAGACCCCGACAACGGCTACGACCGCCCCAGCAAATCGCAGGTCAAGCGCGATATGCTGGCCTTGCTGGAGCTAGGCAAGCAGTTGGTGGAGCTACCCACCGACAAGCTCAAGCAACTGCCGCTGGCCGAAAAACTGTACGACGCCATACGCGAAGCGCAGCGCACGACCAGCCGCGAAGGCCGCCGGCGCCAGATCCACTATGTCGGCAAACTGATGCGCGACGCCCAGGCAGACATCATTTACCAGCAGCTCGACGTCTGGGAGAACGGTTCGCGCGAAGTCACCGCAGCCATGCACCGGATAGAAACCTTGCGCGACATGCTGCTGGCCGACGATGCAGCCCTGACCCGATTGCTGGCTGAATACCCGCAGGCCGATATTCAGCAACTTCGCACTTTGATTCGCGCGGGCCGCAAAGAAGCCGCACACAACGCCACTCTGGTCCAAGGCCAGGATCCTCAGCGCAAACACTATCGCGCGCTATTCCAGGCCCTTAAAACGTTGGACACCCTTACGGAAAAAGATTGATGAACTCACCCTTATTGGACTGCATTGAAATCGAAACGGCGCCCAACCCGACCCATGCCGTCATCTGGCTGCACGGCCTGGGCGCCGATGGCCACGACTTCGCGTCGATCGTCCCCGAATTGCGTTTGCAGGGCGCGCCGCCAATCCGCTTCGTTTTCCCGCACGCTCCCGTCCGCCCGGTCACCGTCAATAACGGCATCGCCATGCGGGCCTGGTACGACATCTACGTTATGGGCTCGACCCAGCGAGAAGACGAGACGGGGTTTCGCGATTCCCAACGCGCCATCGAGGCGCTGATTGCGCGCGAAAACCAGCGCGGCATCGAATCGCAGCACATCGTGCTGGCCGGGTTTTCGCAAGGCTGCGCCATGACCTTGTACACCGGCCCGCGTTTGCCGCAAAAGCTGGCCGGCATGCTGGGCATGTCGGGCTATTTGCCGCTGGCCGACCGCTTCGACGCCGAACGCCAACCGGCCAATCAGGACACCCCCATTTTCCTCGCACACGGCACGCAAGACCCAGTAGTGGCGATCGCGCGCGGCCAGGCAGCACATGCCGCGTTAAAGGCCGCCGGCTACCCAGTCAGCTGGCAAACCTACGAGATGCCCCATTCGGTATGCATGGAAGAAATCGCCGATATAGGCAAGTTCCTGCGCCAAGTGCTGGTGTAGCCGCGACCCTTGTGGTCGTCGACCCGGCAGCGGCACCTCTTGTAGCGGCACCCCTTGTGGGTGCCATTTGTTGTAGCGGCACCCCTTGTGGGTGCCATTTGTTGTAGCGGCACCCCTTGTGGGTGCCATTTTTCTTGCTTGCGGCCGATTTTGGCAGCCACAAGGGCTGCCGCTACACACCGCTACACACCGCTACACACCGCTACACACCGCCACACACCGCTACACACAGCTACACACCGCTACACGCCGCCACATTCCGCTACATACCTGCCGCTAACCCAAACCCCGGCTCTCGCCCAAATCCAGCCACACACGCCGCGTCGTCGGGTCTTCCACTTCGTTATCGTTGCGAAAACCCAGATGCGTCATCAGGCTTAGCATGGCATGATTAGTGGCCAGAACCAGGCCCTCGATATAGGTAAGGCCCTGCGCCTGCGCCGCTTCGATCAGCCCCCTCATCAAGCACGCCCCCAGACTGCGGCGCTGGTTGTCGTCGGCGATCACCAGCGCGTACTCGGCGCCACGTCCATCGGCATTGCGCAAATAATGGGCAAAGCCGACGATTCGCTCATGCGGATGGCCGCGGTGTTCGGGGTTGGGAACCTGAACCGTCGCCACCAGGGCCAGCTCGCGGTCGTAATCGATCCGCGTGTAACGCGCCAGCATGCTGGGCGTAAGCTCGCGCAGCATCGACACAAAGCGCATATAGCGCGACTCGTCCGACAAGCCGCGCACAAAGGTCTGCAAAGGCTCGGCGTCCTCGGGCCGGATAGGCCGCATCATCCAGGGATCGCCATTTTTGAAGCGTTTTGGCTGCACCAGTCGCACCGGATAAGGGTGTATGGCCATGTGCGGGTAGCCCGATGTTTCGGGCAATACCAAGGCCGTCGCCGTCGTCAGGCGAATGCAGACCGAATCCGCCGTCAATAGCGCCGTATCGGCAAATAGCGGATCGACCAGCAACGCATCGACATCATTAAGCAGGCTGACCAGATCGGAAACGCGCTCCAGCGAGTCGTGCAACAGCGCCACAGCCTGGGGGCTCATTTCCCGCGACAGCAGGCGGCGCCACACCGCACTGCGCTCCACCAACTGGCGCGCCAGATAGCGGTTGAGCGGCGGCAGCTCTATACCGCGATCCCGGCTCGAAACCAGCGCTCCGTGGCCACCCGTACCGAACTGGATATACGGCCCCAGCCGTGGGTCGCGCTGCACGCGGATGGCCATGGGAACCGAACCGTCGAGACGCCCGTTCGAATCATCGTTAGCGCGAGTTCCGCAACGTATGGGGATGTTGAAACAATCGAACAGACCCTGGCATTCACCCGGCGTCAGCGTCAATCGCCGGTCGTTGCGCGCGGCGCGCACTATGGCCCGGGCCTCGGACAGCCGCGGCGGCTGGTCCATGAGCTCGGGCGGCAGTATTTGCTGCGACAGAGTCTGGTTGTAATGATGGGACGCCAACAGGCTAAACGCATGAACAGCGGTTTCGGGCGTGCGAAAGGCCGGGGTTCCGGCGTCGTCCAGCAAATGCCGCAAGGGCTGCATGGATGCCTCGCCCATGAAGCACGTAATAATCGGCTTGCGAGCATCGTGGGCCATGGCCGCCAACTGTCGCGCCACCGCGACCATGTCCGTCAGGGGATCGGGCGACAGCAGCACCAACACGCCGTCAACGCCCGTGTCGGCGGCCAGCGCCGCCAGAATCTGTCTGATCGTTTCGGGCAAGAGGGCCGCATGGGTCACCACTGGATTCTGAATGTCCGCCCCCTCTTCCAGCAAGGCCTTTAAAGCCTTCAACGAGGCCAGCGACAATTCTGCCCGCAATACCGCGCTGTCCGGCCCCATGATGTCGAGCGCCAGTTGCGGTGCGCCCCGCCCGTTGGACAACAGGGCAATGCGCCGCCCGCGCGGACGGCGCGCATAGCCCAACACCTTCAGCGCCGAAAACAATTGCACAAAATAGCTGATCCGCACCGCACCGGCCCGGCGCAACAGAGCATCGAATACGGCGTCGTGCAACGGCCCCATGCCGGGTGGGTGATGCCCTGCCTTAAGCACAATGACCGGCTTGACGGTAGACGCCGCGCGCAAAGCACTGGTAAACGCACGCGCACTAGCAACGTCGTCTATATAAAGCGCAATGCTGTCGGTGTACGGATCCATGGCAAGGTAGTCCAGCACCTGCGATACATCGATCATGGATTCGTCGCCCAAAGAGATAACGGCGGAGAACCCCAGATTCACGTCCACGGCCCAGTCAAGAACGGCGGTGGCAATCGAGCGCGATTGCGTCACCAGCGCGGCGCGCCCCGTGAGGGCCGCGGTCGCCTGGCGACTAAGGTTCAGTCCCAGATGGGGGCGCTGCACGCCAAACGAACGTGGCCCCAGAACCATGCAATCGTTCAGGCGCGCCCAAGCGCGGCAATAGGCCATATCTTCGAGGGGATTGGCCGATGGCGGGTCCACAGGCAGCAAGATCAAGGCTCGCGGACGCAATAGCCGCAGGGCCTCCAGAGCCTCGGGCAGGCGCGATGGAGCGATACACACAAGCGCCAACTCCAGCCTCGTACCAGACGAACGCCGCACGTCGGTCAGCACAATAGGCCGGCCCGCCTGCGCTGTCACGAACGTAGCCGAACCCTTCAGATATTCCGGCAAGGCATGCTCGACCGGCAGCGGCTGGTCGCTTAGCACCAGCAGGGACTGCGGCTCAAACAAAGCAGCCAATCGATGTCGCAACATGCTCACAGTTTCTACAATATTGAATCCGTACTCTAAAATAGCCGGATCGCCACAAATTGGGCGCGAACAAAATTCCATCGCGCCACGCCTAGCCTAAACACAAACCATGACATCGTCCACTACACCGGCTGTCCGCACCCGTTTTGCCCCATCGCCCACCGGCTACCTTCACCTGGGAGGCGCGCGCACGGCCCTATTTTCGTGGGCCTACGCACGCCATCACCAGGGCATTTTCGTATTGCGCATCGAAGATACCGATCTTGAACGCTCTACGCCGCAGGCCGTACAGGCTATCCTGGACAGCATGGCCTGGCTGGGCATGGCCCCCGACGAAGGCCCGTTTTATCAAATGCAGCACATGGACCGCTACCGCGAAGTCATTGCCCAAATGCTGGCGGCCGGAACCGCCTACCACTGCTACAGCACGCCCCAGGAAGTGGAAGCGATGCGCGAAAAGGCGCGCGCCCTGGGGTTGAAGCCACGCTACGACGGCACCTGGCGCCCCGAACCCGGCAAAACCCTGCCCGCCGTGCCCGCCGGTCGCAAGCCCGTGGTGCGCTTCAAAAACCCCGTAGATGGCGCCACCGCCTGGGACGACCTGATCAAAGGCCCCATCAGCTTCGACAACGCCGAACTTGACGACCTGATCATTGCCCGGCCCGACGGCACGCCCACCTACAACTTCTGCGTCGTCGTCGATGACCACGACATGAAAATCACCCACGTATTGCGAGGCGACGATCACGTCAACAACACGCCTCGGCAGATCAATATTTTACGCGCGCTGGGCGCCGTGCCGCCACAATACGGTCACGTCCCCATGATACTCGGCCCGGATGGCGAAAAGCTCTCGAAACGTCACGGCGCCGTCAACGTCATGGAGTACGACAACGACGGCTATTTGCCCGACGCAATGGTCAATTACCTCGCGCGCCTGGGCTGGAGCCACGGCAACGACGAACTGTTTTCCCGCGAACAACTGATCGAATGGTTCGATACCCGCCACCTTAGCAAATCAGCCGCCCAGTGGGATCCCAAAAAACTCAATTGGGTCAACGCGCAGTATATAAAGCAAAGCACTAACGACGATTTGGCCGCACGCGTGGCGCCGCGCATCCAGGCGCTGGGCGGCAACCCGCAAGCCGTCGATCTGGCCGCCGTCATGGGGTTATTGAAGGATCGCGCCGAGACACTCAAACAATTGGCCGAAGGCGCCTTGCTGTTCTGCACGCCTTATGCGCCAGCCAGCGCCGAACTGGTCGCGCAACATCTGGACGACGCGGCCCGGGTAGTGCTCAAAGATTTCGCCCGGCGCGCTCAAGCCCTGCCCGAGTGGACGACGCCAGCCCTGGCCGACCTCATACATGAAATTCTGGCCGACCATGGCATTAAAATGGGCAAGCTGGGCATCCCGATGCGGCTGGCCGTTACGGGCCAAAAGCAAACACCCGCCATCGATGCCGTGCTGACCCTGCTGGGCCGCGAAACTGTGCTGGCCCGCCTGGCAGCGCTTTAAACCGCGCGCCAACCAGCACCAACACGGCACGAGTTGTAGCGGCACCCCTTGTGGGTGCCACCCCCGCACCAAAGACCGCAAACACCTTAAAACGGCAAACGATAACCGTCAGGCATGCGGCGGGCTGCCAAGGTACCGTCTGTGCCTCTTAGCACCAGCCTCTTGCCGGCCTGCGACACAATGGCGTAGCGATTGATATAAATGGGATCGTTAAGATCGACCGGCACGCCGTTGGACTGTGTACTGCGCAAAACCAGGGTTTGCGACGCCCGGCTCCAGCAACCGGACTCGGACAAGCCTTGCGGCGGCTGCCGACCACGCTTGAGTTGCTCGCCATACTCCATGGTTCCGTCGGACTTTAGCGTAACGAGCGTATACATTTCACCCACAATACCTTTTTCTTTGCGGACATTAAGCCAAACACCCACCAGAGGATCGTTAGCAGGCCTCGCCGTGCACACCACGCTAGCGGTTTTGACAGGCCCCGGCGGCGGCGCCTTGGACGCGCATCCGGCCAGCAAAGCGGCTGCGGCCAGGCTTAAAAAAGAAACAGAATTGCGACGGCTAAACATAAAAGCTCCGGCTCGAACCATAGTGCGTCAAACGCGATCATGGTAGCAGAAAGGCCCCACAGAACGCAGGCCGGCGCAGATAATTTGATCGCGACGTTCAGCGAAATCCAAAGCTCGATTTCTACCGATGAAGCCCGGCTTGATCCTTATTGTCAGCAAGGTTTAAGGCTCGATTTCAGCCAACCAGGTATACATTAACCATGCACAGCGAGTCTGCCAAGGCAGGAGCCCCCCAACATGAGCCATTCCATTCTGATTCTAGTCCACCTGTTTGCCGCGTTCATTTTCGTGGGCACGGTGTTTTTTGAAGTACTGATGCTCGAAGGCATACGCAAGCATGTGTCCGTTGACGCCATGCGACAGGTTGAAGCCGCCATCGGCCGCCGAGCCCGCAAATTCATGCCCTTCGTCATTCTGGCCCTGTATGGCGCCGGTATCGCCATGGCCTGGAATTACCGTTCCGTGCTGGCCCACCCATGGACCAGCAGCTTTGGCACCCTGCTCACAATCAAGATCGTGCTCGCCACCAGCGTGCTGATCCATTTCATTTGCGCCATTACGCTAAGCAGCAAAGGCCTGCTCAAATCTCGCCATTTCCGCCGCATACACTACAGCGTCTTCGCCCATATGATAGGCATTATCTTCCTGGCCAAAGCCATGTTTTTCCTGCACTGGTAAGGCTTGCCGCAAACATCCCCTTGAATCTGTAGCGCCACCTCTGTAGCGCCACCTCTGTAGCGCCACCCCTTGTGGGTGGCAAAAAAAACGGCATCCATATAGCCTGGACATGGCAGCCACAAGGGCTGCCGCTACAAATGCCTACCCGTGAATCACGTAGCGGCATCCCTTGTGGGTGCCGGACAACACCGCAACAATACCTACAACGGCAGCCGAACCTCGTGCTTGATTTCGCGCAAGGCAACAATGGTACGGGTTTGGCGCAGGCCGGGCAGATTAAACAAAAAACGGTGCAGGAAACTATCGTAGGCCTCAGGGCTTTGGACCAGGATCTTCAGCAAGAAATCGGCGTCTCCCGTCACCGCATAGCATTCCAATATTTCGGGCGCGTCGCGCACCGAACGCTCAAAGTTTTCCACCACCGCAGCAGAATGCCGTTCCAGGCTGATTTGCGTAAACATACAGCCAGGCAACCCCACCTTTTGGCGGCTGACCTTGGCGTAATAACCCTGTATCGCGCCACTGGCTTCCATCGCCTTGACCCGCCGCCACACCGGTGCCGCCGACAAACCTACCTGTTCAGAAAGCTGTTGAGCCGAGGCTCGGCCATCCTTTTGCAAGCACTGCAAGATTTTTATATCGGTCTTATCCATGCGGATGTTCCTTTAAAAAGGCTGCTTTGTAGCGGCCCCGGTAGCGGCAGCCCTTGTGGCTGCCGCCCGCGTTTCATACACAAACGTCTTTGGGATCCACCAATTTCCACAAAACGAAACATTCATTTCAAATATTAGGGATATTACGCTACGAATTAGCAATAAAACGACATGCTTGAGACTTTATCATGAAGCTATTCAAGGAGTTTTCCATGTCGACCCTCATGCCTGATGGCACCCACAAGGGGTGCCGCTACAAAAACCTTGACGGCCAAGGCGACATCTACAAATACCAACTTGGCGACAATCTCACGCAGACCGAAGGCCGGGTTTTCCTGACTGGCACGCAGGCGTTGACGCGCCTGGTTCTGGCTCAACGCCGCGCCGATGTGAAACAAGGGCTGAATACTGCGGGATTCGTGACCGGCTATCGAGGCTCGCCGCTGGCCGGCGTGGATATTGCGATGTGGCGCGCCCAACCCCTGCTGGACGCAAACCAGATCACCTTTCTGCCCGCCATTAACGAAGACCTGGGCGCCACGATCGTGATGGGCACGCAGCAAGCAGGCGTGCGCGACGACCGCAGCGTGGATGGCGTGTTTTCCATGTGGTACGGCAAGGGGCCAGGGGTGGACCGCGCCGGCGACGCCCTGCATCATGGCAATGCCGCAGGCGCCTCTCGCAGGGGCGGCGTTTTATTGATCGTGGGCGACGATCACACCGCCGCCTCGTCGTCCATTCCGCACGCGAGTGAGACGTCTTTACTGGCCCTCGGGATCCCCATCGTGCATCCTGCCTCGGTCGAAGAATACGAATACTTTGGCCGGTGGGGCTGGGCGCTATCGCGCTACTCGGGCGCATGGGTGGCGTTCAAGGTGAGCACTGAAACGGTAGAAAGCGGGCGCTCCTTCGAGCTGCAGCCGGTACCCGATTTCACGCTCGATCAAGACATCCCCGACAACACACATCTGGAATACAGCGCCAAGGAATTTCTCACGCTGGCCATCGAAAGCCGCATGGCCGATCGCGTACAGGCCGTCAAGGCATTCTCCCGCCAGCACCGTCTGGATCGCCTGATCGACCCTGCACCCATGGCCACCTTGGGTCTGATCACCAGCGGCAAGGCGCATCTTGACACGCTGGATGCTCTCAAAATCTTGTACGACGCGCATCCAGACAAGCCATTACCAGCATTGCGTCACTATAAAATCGGCCTGAACTGGCCCATCGAAGAAGCCGGTTTGCGCGCTTTCGCCCAAGGCCTGGAGCACATACTGATTGTCGAAGAAAAGGCGCCGGTCATCGAAAGCCAGGTCAAGGATCTGCTATTCAATGAACCTAAATCCCTCTGTTAGCCTGTTGCCAAGGCTGGTCGCGTAGCCGCGTTGGTGGGCTTTTCGGTGTTGGCGGCCATTATTTTTTCGACGATATAGCGCACCAGCGCGTTCCATCTGGCG
>SCRC01000045.1 GCA_004297945.1 Candidimonas sp.
CCAGATAAGAAAACGGAATCGACGCATCGCGATAGCCTAGCGTGATTTCGCCACTTGATTTGATTTTATCGAGGCGACCTTCTGCTTGCGCGGCAGTCATTCCGATAACGGTGACGGCAGCAGCCAAAACAAGGGGCATAAACTTCATGGTGTCTCCTTAGAAAACTCGAAAATTTACATGCACAATTCAGATAGCCTGGCGCATCAGTGCCTTCAGTGCACGCATTATGTGGGTGCAAAGCTAAGTTGCGTCAGCGTAAATAAACAAAACAAAAATTAATAATTACCAACTGCTGGCATAGTATGCCCGATAATTCTACGGATTTCTTTGATGAAATACCCTAATTGAGGAGAACGGATTTGTATGGGCCCAAGGTTACACTTGGCGCCAGGTTTGCACTTCCACGGCAACGCTATCGGCTTCGGATGTGACCAGCGCCACCCCTTCGTCGATACTGACATGCAAAGTCATGGATCGCTGGGCCATCCTGGCCAAGGCGCGAACCGCCTCGGGCTCGACCGAAATCACTTGCAGATTGCGGAGCCGCGCCACGGTCTTCTGCACACCCTGCCACCATACCCGGCTGGCCGGGCCGCCATAACAGCAAACCGTCACTTGCGCCGACTTTCCGCTGGCCTGCAATAGCCGTCGCTCATCGGGATGCCCCAAATCCACCCAGTTCAGTATCAGGCCGGTCAAATCCTTGCGCCATAAGGCGGGTTCGTCGGCCGTGCTCAGGCCCCGGGTAAACACTAGGTCTTCGTCGGCCAGCAAGGCAAAGGCAAGAACCCGCATCATCATCCGTTCGTCGCTTTCAGATGGATGGCGCGCCAACGTCAGTACGTGGCTGTTGTAATAGCCGCGCTCCATATCGGCAATATGCAGGTCAAGCTTGAAAATCGTGGCGCGCAAGGCCATGTCAAGCTCGCGCTGCGCGGCGGCTGGGCGCACGCAGGGAGGTGGTGGCACCCACAAGGGGTGCCGCTACAAAGACAGTATCCATTGCACTGTGGTCAATCACAGGGCCTCGGCGCCGCTTTCGCCCGTGCGTATGCGCACCGCCTGCTCAACAGGCATGACAAATATCTTGCCGTCCCCGATCTTGCCGGTATAGGCGGCCTTGACTATCGCATCGATGGCCGCATCGACCATATTTGCGGACAAGACCACTTCGACGCGAATTTTTGGCAAAAAATCCACGACGTATTCCGCTCCGCGGTAGAGCTCGGTGTGGCCCTTCTGGCGTCCGAACCCCTTGACTTCGGTAACCGTCAGACCGCTTACGCCCATCTCTGCCAGAGCCTCGCGAACCTCATCGAGTTTGAACGGCTTAATTATTGCTGCGACCAATTTCATTACGTGCTCCGATAAGTGTTTGTCCATCCTGCGCCGGCGGGCTTATGTTTTTGCCACCCGAGCAACGCTTCATTCGCGAAAACCATTAGTAACGGGATAACGCCAATCCCGGCCAAACGCGCGTGACGTAATTTTCGGCCCAATTGCACCCTGGCGCCGCTTATACTCGCTGAGCCGAATCAGGCGCACAACCTGCGCCACGACCTCTGGCGCAAACCCTGCGCTCTGTATCTGTTCAACGGACTCATTGCGTTCAACATAAGCCTCGATGATCGCGTCCAGAACTTCGTAGGCAGGCAAACTGTCCTGGTCCGTCTGATCGGGCCGCAGTTCGGCCGACGGCGGGCGCGTGATGATACGCTGCGGAATGACAGGCGAGCGCTGATTGCGCCAGCGCGCCAATCTGTACACCAATGTTTTGGAAACATCCTTGATCACCGCGAAACCACCCGCCATATCTCCATAGAGCGTACAGTAACCCGTCGCGAGCTCGGACTTGTTACCTGTTGTGAGCACCAGCGCACCCGACTTATTGGATAGCGCCATCAACAGATTACCGCGTATGCGCGCCTGAATGTTCTCTTCTGTCGCATCGACAGGCAAGCCATTGAACTGAGGCGCCAATGCTTCATCGTAGGCCCGCACGAGGCCCGCTATATTGATTTCTTCGTAGGCGACGGACAGGCCTTGCGCCATCTCGCGCGCATCGGCAAGCGAAATGTCGGCGGTATAACGCGATGGCATCATGATGGCGCGCACGTTGGCCGCGCCCAGCGCATCGACAGCCAGCGCCAGCACCAGGGCCGAATCGATGCCACCCGACAAGCCCAGCACTACGCGAGCAAACCCGCCTTTAGCCAGGTAATCGTGAACAGCCAGGGTCAGAGCTCGCCAAACCTGTTCCAGACCGTCGGGCCAAACCTGCGGCGCCACCGAGAGCGATGCCGGGCGGCCCTGCGCGTCAAGCTCAAAAACATCCAGCACTTCATCGAATACAGGCAAACGGAGCGCTACCCGGCCTGCAGGATCGAGTACAAACGAAGCGCCGTCAAACACCAGCTCATCCTGACCGCCGACTTTGTTCAGATACACCATCGTCATGCCAGCCACATGCGCTGCAATCTGTGCATGCCGCTCGTCTTGTTTGCCTAAGCAGTAAGGCGATGCATTCAACACCAACAAGACTTGCGCACCCTGTGCCCGCGCCAGCGCGGGACTATCTGGGAACCATGCATCCTCACAAATATTGAGGCCGAATCTGACGCCTTTCACAACGAATGTCAGCGGATCACAGCCAGCCGAGAAATAGCGCTTTTCATCGAAAACACCATAATCGGGCAGCTCATGCTTGAAATAAGTGGCCAGAATTTGGCCATTGACCAACACGGATGCGGCGTTATACAAAAGCCCATTTTGCTCGCGCACATGCCCCACTACCACATGCAAATCGGTATAACAGGCCATGTCCTGACACAGCTTGGCAAGCTCTGCCTCTTGCTGGCGCACGAATTGCGGCCTAAGCAACAAATCTTCAGCCGGATAGCCCGTAAGAGCCAGCTCGGGCGTGAGCAACACGTCTGCGCCTTGCTCGTGCGCCCAGCGCGCGGCATCGACCACCTTGGCCGCGTTGGCCTGCAAATTACCTACCGTTGTGTTGATCTGGGCGAGCCCAAGCCTTACCCCTGTCATTTGACGCAAACCCTATATGTGAAAAGGCAAAGAATAAAATTATCGCACGCCGGGAAGCCTGGGCCTATTTCAACAACAGGCACTGCAAGATGGCCCTGCCTGCGAGTCAGTGAAATGGTCCTGTCAGCGAGTCAGCGAGATGATCCTGCCAGCGAGCCATAGGCGCGGCTGAACCATTACGTTTTTGTAGCGACAGGCCTTGTGCCTGTCATCGACGCAAAATGCCGTCCTGATTGTTAATGACATGGCAGCCACAAGGGCTGCCGCTACATGGTATGCCGGTGGCGCCTCCTTTATAATCACGCCACTATGCCCAAAAACATCTCATCTCCACAGCAAAATCAATTCGCCAACAAAGCCCAGGCCTGGTCTGCGCGATTTTCCGAACCCGTGTCCGACCTGGTCAAACGCTATACAGCGTCGGTTTATTTCGACCAACGCTTGGCCAGCGTCGATATTCAAGGCTCGCTCGCCCACGCCGATATGCTTGCCGCCATCGGAATAATCGCCGCCGACGACAACGCGGCCATCAAGCGCGGCATGGCGCAAATCAAAGACGAAATTGCCGCCGGCCAATTCACCTGGTCGATCGACCTTGAAGACGTGCACCTGAATATCGAAAAGCGCTTGGTTGAACTGATCGGCGACGCCGGCAAACGCTTGCACACCGGGCGTTCGCGCAACGATCAGGTTGCCACTGATATCCGCCTGTGGATACGCCACGAAATTGACCGGGCTATCGATCTGCTGCATCAACTGCGCCGTGCCCTGGCGACTCTGGCGCTCGAACACGCCGACACTATTTTGCCCGGATTCACGCATTTGCAAGTCGCCCAACCGGTTACCTTCGGGCACCACCTTCTGGCCTATGCCGAAATGTTCGGGCGCGACACCGAGCGCCTGCGCGATTGCCGCAAGCGCGTCAATCGCCTGCCATTGGGGGCTGCGGCCCTGGCCGGCACCTCGTATCCCATCGACCGCGAACTGGTCGCAAAAATATTGGATTTTGACGGCGTCTGCTGCAATTCGCTCGATGCGGTCTCCGACCGCGATTTCGCCATCGAATTTTGCGCAGCAGCGGCTCTTGTCATGATGCACATTTCGCGGTTTTCCGAAGAGCTGGTGTTATGGATGAGCCCGCGCGTCGGTTTTATCGATTTGGCCGACCGTTTCTGCACAGGCAGTTCAATCATGCCGCAAAAGAAAAATCCCGATGTGCCCGAACTGGCTCGGGGGAAAACAGGCCGCGTCTACGGCCATCTGATGGCGCTCCTGACCCTCATGAAGGGCCAGCCGCTGGCTTACAACAAAGACAATCAGGAAGACAAGGAAGGCCTTTTCGATTCAGCCGACACCGTTCGCGACACGCTCACTATCTTCGTCGACCTGATAGGCGGAATCAAGGTGCGCGCCGATTCCATGCGCGCAGCGGCCCTCCAAGGCTTTGCCACCGCCACGGATCTGGCCGATTATCTGGTCAAAAAAGGCGTGCCGTTTCGCGATGCCCATGAAACCGTGGCGCGCGCCGTACGTGTCTGCGAAGAACGCCGTTGCGACTTGACCGATCTGGCGCTCGACGTCTTGCAAGGCTTTCACCCATCTATTACACAAGATGTCTATGAGGTTCTGACGCTCGAAGGCTCAGTCGCTGCTCGCAATCATGTAGGCGGCACGGCACCCAGCAGGGTCAAGATCGAAGCCGAGCGAATACTGGCCGAAACCGGCAGGACGGATTAGTTTTCATTTTTGCGGTTTGATCGGTTGGATTGATGCCACCCTGGCTGTCAACGGGCGGCCACAAGGGTCTCGCCTACGAAACCCTACCCGCCTCCAAACACGGCGATTGATTCAACGTGGCCCGTGTGCGGGAACATGTTTACGACCCCCGCGCCCTCGAGACGATACCCGCCTTCGTGCACCAATATACCGGCATCACGGGCCAGCGTTGCCGGGCTACAGGACACATACACGATTTTCCGAGGACGTTCGGAGGGTGACAAGGCGGCCAGGGCGCGTGCTACGGCTTCAGCGCCCTCGCGCGGCGGATCGATCACGATACGATCAAAATAGCCCAAATCACGCAGCCATTGAACATCCACATCAAACAAATTCAAGGTTACGAATCGGCTGCGGTCCGCCAGGCAGTGCTGCGCGGCCGACGATTGCGCCCTTGATGTCAGTGTTTCACTTCCTTCTATTCCCACCACCTCGCGCACCCGCGTGGCCAGCGGCAAAGTAAAGTTGCCCAGGCCGCAAAACAAATCTGCCACGCGATCTCCCGACTGGGCCTCGAGCAAATGCAAGGCTCTGGAAACCAGACTGCGATTGATGGCTTCGTTGACCTGGGTAAAATCGCCAGGCCGATACGCCATGCGCAGGCCAAATTCCGGCAAGGCATAGGCCAGCTTGGCCGCATCGTCAGCGAGCACAGGATGAATGGTTTCGGGCCCCTTGGACTGCAGCCACCACGAAACGTTGTACTGCGCGCCAAAGAGGCGCAGCTTGGTCAGATCGTCTGCGCTCAACGGCTCCAGATGGCGCAGCAATAACGCCGTCGTTTGGTCCCCGACCGATACCTCGATTTGCGGCAGGCGATCGGGAATCGACAGGGAACCGATCAGGCCTCGCAAGGGCACCAACAGCGCCGATACATGAGGCGGCAGCACCAGGCATTCTTTCATATCCGTAACGTAGCTGCCACGGCGCTCGCGAAAACCCACCATCACGGCGCCCTTTTTTCTCACCGCTCGCACCGACAAACGAGCGCGATGACGATAGCCCCAGGCCGGCCCATACAATGGCGGCAGCACACAGTCTGGCGCGAGCTTGCCGATGTGCGCCAGCGCGTCCTCGAGCACACGCTGTTTGATGGCCACCTGGGCCGCTGCGTCCAGATGCTGCATGGAGCAACCACCGCATATCCCGAAATTCGGGCAAAGCGGCTCGACCCGTTGTGATGAGGCTTTTAGTACCTGATCGAGCCTGGCTGTGTCAAAAGAGGATTTGCGCTTGATAATATGGGCGCTGACCCGTTCTCCGGGCAACGCCCCTTCTACAAAAACGACCTTTCCATCGTTGCGTGCAACGCCACGCGCTTCGAGATCGAGAGACTCGATAGTAAATACTTCAGACATAATGGATCAAGCGTCCTAAAACCGGTAGCCGCAAATTTTACATGCCAACGGCGTGCAAGGGGTGCCGCTACATGATTCACGGATACGTATTTGTAGATGCCGCCGTGATGGTCAGCGGGCGACGACAAGGGTCGCCCCTACAAAATTCCGACTAGTGATGATGTCTGTCGTGTTAGCCATGCATAGCGTGCCTGTCGGCCTTTTTCTTCAGATAAACCGCTATCTTTTGTTGTTGCGTGCTGTCCAGCGAATCCCAGACTGCCAGCCATTTTTGATTGGCTTCCTGACGGCCCACACCCATTTCTTTTTGCCACATGGCGGCAGCCGCCTTTAAGGCCGCATGAGGATCAACCTTGCCAGCATCCAACTGCTCTTTTCGCTGCTGCCAGGCCGTTTTCATTGCATCGCGGCGCGACTGCCACAAGGTGTGCTGGGCGGCCTGGGCATCGCTGAGCAATTTCATTTGGCTGTCATTCAGCTTCAATGTATGCACCAGCTTATGGCCAACCGGACCATAGCCTGGAACCCACAGCGACGCTGCCATTCTTCCATGATGATGCCTTTTCGCGTGAGGCACGACAGGCGATGTCGGGTTGGTGTTTGCAGCCGCCGCGCTTTGCGTCGTACCGCTAGGAGCCACACTTGCAGGGGCGTCAGGCGCGGCCGCCATAGCCGCGCCCTGCAAGGCAAGCGCAGTAGCCAGCACGGCAAATTTTGCCAGAATAGGAGTTTTTAAGTGTTGCATAGCGATAATCCCTTTATAAGAATCACGAATCGTCTGCTTCACGTATACGAAGCAGGCCTTAGTGTCGGCCCGAACCCGTTTCCAATATGTTTCACTCGCCACGAATCATTTTCAATTGATTTCAAGGCCGCCTGCGCGAAGCTCACCTGCACAAGCCCCCCCTCTGCACACCCCTCAGGCGTCCCACGCAGCCAGGTATTCCTTCCAGTGCGGCGCATCGCTGGCTGCCAGCGTGTCACGCACCAGCTTCACCTCGGAGTCGTAGGCCGACTGATCGAGCTCGCCCTTCATAAAACGAAAGCGACAATACACCAGCCAGGTATTGACCACATCGGTCTCGCAATAGGCGCGCACTTCGTCGGCACGGCCATCGGTCCAGGTCCGCCAGACCTGGCTGCCATCCATGCCCAATTTGCCAGGGAAACCGCAAAGCTTGGCAACCTCGTCCAACGGTGCGTTAGCCCGCCCGTTATATTTGGCCAATAAGTCCATCAGATCGATATGGCGATTGTGATAACGATTGATGTAATTGCTATATTTGAAGTCGCGATCATCTTCGCCAGTGTCCCAATAGCGCGGCGCCTGGACGCCGTGTATCAGACTTCGGTAATGCAGAACGGGCAAATCGAAGCCCGACCCGTTCCAGCTCACCAATCTGGGCGTATAGCGCTCTATCGTTTTGAAGAACCCCGATATCAGCGTTGACTCGGGGTCGTCCGCATGGCCCAGCGTCTTCACGCGAAAGCCCTGGTCGTCGCGAAACACACAGCCCACCACCGCCACCTGCTGCAAATGCAAGGGCAAGAAATCGTTGCCATGGCTTTCACGCCGGGCCGCCAAAGCTGCCTCAACCACCTGCACATCGCTCATCTTCGACCCGTCATGATTCAAACGGCGCAGACCCGCCGCATCAGGAATCGTTTCAAGGTCAAAAACCAGCGTCGGAATCATCGGGCAGGCAGGTATGACAAGGGGTTGACCGGCGTGCCGCGACGTCGAATTTCAAAATGCAGACGGGGAGATGTCGTATCAGTTTGACCGATCAGGGCTATCTTGGCACCGCGATGCACTTGCTGCCCGGTTTTAACCAGCAAGGTCTGATTATGTGCATAGGCCGTGATAAACCCATTGCTATGACCCAAAAGAATCAGGTTGCCCAGACCCCGCACGCCATTGCCCGCATACATGACTTTGCCGTCAGCCGCCGCGCGCACGGGCTCGCCCGGCGCGCCCGAAATATCAATCCCCTTGGTATTGGAATTAAAACCCTGGATGATGCGCCCCGATGCCGGCCACCCCCATTGAATAAGGCCCGCGTCATTGGCCTTCTCGGTCGAAGTGGTTTCGGCCGCCGCAGGGGGGGCAACAGGAACCGGCGTGGCGACGGGGGTCGACGACAAAGCAGGCGCCGATCCGCCCGAACCGCCCAGGCGCAAAGTCTGACCAACCCGCAACTGGCTCGGGTCGCTGATATGGTTGGCGTGGATCAGGGTGGCCACATCTACATTGTTTTGCTGGGCAATTTTGTATAGCGTATCGCCAGGTTTGACAATATACGTACCGCCCGTGGCAACACTGTTGCTATTCGCGGCGCTGGTCAGGTCGGTGACGGGCGCATGCGAAGTTCTGGACGCGCAGCCCGCCAAAATAGACGTGGCGAGAACAGCGGCAATCAACAAATAGCGAGACATGCGTTGCTCGCGTGCCGGGGTAACGGTAGGCTGGGACGTCCCTGCATGCATATGGATCTCCTGATGATTCATGATTGTGTTCCGGCCTGCAATGGCACAAAGCGCACAGACTCCAGTTCTTCGCGGTGCCATGTCGCAGGGCCCATTCGTTCCACCAGAATCAGACGTTGCGCCGAGCTCCCTTCGGGGGCGATCAAGCGACCTCCAGTAGCCAGTTGCTCGAGCAATGCTGGAGGTATTTTAATACCGGCTGCTGCCACGACAATCGCGTCGAAGGGCGCAACACCGGGCAGACCGAGCATTCCGTCGCCGTAAGAGAGGCGGATGCGCGTAATGAGTTTAAGCGCACGAAGGTGATTACGCGCAAGCTCATACAAGCCGCGAATGCGCTCAATGCTGTGCACTTCGCGCACAAACTGTGCCAGCACGGCAGCCTGATAACCGCAACCCGCGCCCACTTCCAGAATTTTCATTGGCACGCGATTTTCACATACGGCAGAAATCATGCGGGCGACCACCCAGGGTTGAGAAATAGTTTGACCATAACCTATAGGCAAAGCCGCGTCTTCGTAGGCGCGGCTGGCCAAACCCTGGTCAACAAACACATGGCGCGGCACAGCCATCATGGCCGCGAGCACACGTTCATCCTGAATGCCTTGATTGCGCAAACGCTCAATCATCATGCCACGCGAACGCTCGGAATTCAAACCCAAGTTCCCAATTGTTGACGCGGAATCGGCGTCGGGCGCACGCGGCGCCTGCGCCCCAGGTGTGGATATCCGGGTATTGCTATTGCTCGCGGAAAACCCGTGGCCCAGACTGGATCGGCCGAATCGATTGTGCGCGCCTGTCGCGAACGGAAACGGGGTTACAGGCTTGCGCATAAGGCCTCTGTCCAAATCGTTACTTCCGGCAACTGCTCGTAATGAGTCAGATCGAGCCGCAATGGAGTGACGGACACCGCGTTTTGCGCTACCGCTCCAAAATCCGTATCGGCGGCCGAATCGGAAACATGGCCCACCGGCCCGATCCAGTACACCGGATCGCCGTACGGCGTACTGCTTTTTACTACCGGCTCGGATGGATGCCGCTTGCCCAGGCGCGTAACCTGTATCCCATGCAAGACATCGATCGGCACCGCCGGCACGTTGACGTTAAGCAAAATGTTTTGCGCCAGTGGTGCCGACAATTGTTGCTGAACAAGCAACCGGGCGACGTGAGCGGCCGTATCCAGATGTTCCCACCCTTTTTTTATCAAGGAAAAGGCAATGGAGGGAATCCCGAACAGGAACCCTTCGGTCGCAGCCGCTACCGTGCCAGAGTACAGGGTATCATCACCCATATTGGCGCCATTATTAATACCTGACACGACTAAATCGGGACGAAAACCCAGCAAACCTGTTAGGGCGATATGCACGCAATCCGACGGCGTGCCATTTACAAAATAAAAGCCATTGGCCGCCTGCCGCACCGACAGGGGGCGATTCAGCGTGAGTGAATTGGACGCACCACTGCAATTCGTCTCAGGCGCCACGACGGTCAGGTCTCCCAAGCCATCCAGGGCTCGAACCAACGCCTCGATGCCCGGAGCGTTATAACCATCGTCGTTAGACACCAGTATGCGCATTAATTCCCCACAAGAAATACCAACAAGCCTAGCGGATTGTACCCGGTCGTTTTGCGATTTTGGGCCAGGTGCAAGGTAGAATCATGCCAAACCGTTTTGGAGTTCCCGCGCCATGTCGTCAATAACCGCTGTCGTTCTAAGTCTGGTCATTGTTTTGCTGTCTTACTTGGCCGGGTCGGTGGCGTTCGCAGTCGTCGTCAGCCGCCTTATGGGCTTGCAAGATCCACGCACCTTCGGATCCAAAAACCCCGGTGCCACCAACGTGTTGCGCACCGGCAACAAAAAAGCGGCGGCACTCACCCTGTTTGGCGACGCCGCCAAAGGTTGGCTGGCCGTATGGATGGCGAGCCTGCTGGCCGCGCATTTTCACTTGTCCAGCATAGTCGTGGGCGCAAGCGCCGTCGCGGTTTTTCTGGGCCATGTCTGCCCGGTATTCCTCCACTTCAAAGGAGGCAAAGGGGTGGCCACGGCGCTGGGCGTGCTGCTGGCCCTGCAACCGTGGCTGGCAGTGGCCACGGCTGCTACATGGCTGATTGTCGCCTATGCAACCCGGTATTCTTCCCTGGCCGCCATCATGGCCGCCATCTTCGCGCCCGTGTATTACTTGTTCGGAGGCGATGTCGCCTGGGACTTCGATGCGGTCATCTGCCTGGCCATCACCATTATCAGCGCCGGATTAATCTATCGTCATCGCGCCAATATTGCCCGCCTGATGGCCGGCAAGGAAGGCCGGATAGGCGGCAAGCCTGACGCGCGCTAGAACATTTTTGGTCAAACGGTATCCAGCATGGGACGTTTGGGTATTTGGCGGGACGTTTGGGTATTTGGTGGGACGTTTGGGTATTTGGTGGGACGTTTGGGTATCTGAAGACGCCGTCTATGGGGGCGGGGCCGGGCCGGCACGGCGTGCTTGA